>JAAZAB010000438.1 GCA_012514555.1 Lentisphaerota bacterium | reverse complement strand
TGCGCAAGGGCTTGAGGATCGAGCTGGACGGGGTTCCTTACGTCATTACGGAGTTTAATTTCGTCAAGCCCGGCAAGGGCGCCTCGATTTACAACTGCAAGATGAAGAACCTGATGAACGGAAGCACTCTCAAGCGGAGCTACCGTTCGAACGAGACCTTTCAGGAGGCGAAGCTGGAGGAGCGCGCCATGCGCTACTCGTATTGCGACGGCGACCAGTACGTGTTCATGGACCGCAATTTCGAGCAGATCAGCGTGCAGGAATCGGTTCTCGGCGAATCCCGCTTTTTCCTGAACGAGGAGATGGAGGTTACTATCCTGCTGCACAATGACCGGCCCATCGCCGTGGATTTGCCCACTTACATCGAGAAAACGATTGTCGAGACGGAGCCGGGCTGCCGCGGGAACACCGCCACGAACGTCCTGAAGGCCGCGAAGATAGCGGGCGGCTACACCATACAGGTCCCGATGTTCATCAACCAGGGCGACGTGATCAAGATTGACACGCGCACCGGCGAATACGGCGACAGGGTCCGCTGCGCCCGCAACTGACCGGCATGCCTTTTGGCGCCCGGGCTGTTCGAAGCACGCTGAAACGGAGCCTCCCGCCGCTTCCAAGAATGTTCCGCTTGGGCGCGCCGGGGGGGGGTTGATGGAATCCATGGAAAATGCGCGGCTCCGCGCGCTGCGGGCCGCAATTGAGCTGCGCTCCCGGATGCTTGCGGCGCTTCGCGCCAGGTTCCTGGCCCGGGGCTTCATGGAGGTTGAAACTCCGGTCCGATTGCGCACGCCCGCCCTTGAGCTGCACATTGACGCCGAGCCCTCGGGCGACCATTATCTGCGCACGTCGCCTGAACTGCACATGAAGCGCCTGCTTGCGGCCGGGTGCGGGCCGGTGTTTCAAATCGGCCCGTGTTTCCGCAGGGGGGAGCGTGGCGCGCTGCACAATCCCGAATTCTCCATGCTCGAATGGTACAGGCCCCGCGCGGATTACCGCGACGTCCTGGAGGATGCCCGCGAGTTTGTCGCCGGAGTTGCGCGGGATGTTGCGGGCCGGTCCTGGGTGGAATGGCGCGGGCGCAGGGTTGACCTTTGCGGGGAATGGATATGGCTGTCGGTCCGCGACGCCTTCCTTGCGCATGCCGGCTGGGATCCTATTGAGGCCTATGACGCCGGGCGATTCGGCATGGATTACGTGGAGAAGGTCGAGCCGGCGCTGGCGCTGGCGCCGGCGCCGGTGGTGCTTTTCGACTTTCCTTCGGCCGAGGCGGCCCTCGCGCGCCTGAGCCCGTCGAATCCCGGGGTGGCCGAGCGCTGGGAGCTGTATGTCGGCGGCCTTGAACTGGCGAACGCGTTCAGCGAGCTGACGGATGCCGCCGAGCAGCGCGCGCGTTTCGAGGCGTGCGCGCAAGAGCGCCGCGCGCTGGGCCGCGCCGCCTACCCGGTTGACGAGCTGTTTCTCGATGCGCTGGCCGGAGGCATGCCCGACTGCGCGGGCGCCGCTTTCGGGCTGGACCGCTTTCTGATTCTGCTCGCCGGCGCCCGCTCGATGGACGATGTTCTTCCGTTCCGGGAGTGAAACGCATGCTGCCCTGGTTCGAAACAGCGCTTGACCTCCTGTTCCCCCGTTCCTGCGCCGGCTGCGGCGGACCGGCGGGCCGTGAGTTCCGCTTCCTGTGCTGGGAGTGCATGGCCGGGCTACGC
>JAAZAB010000437.1 GCA_012514555.1 Lentisphaerota bacterium | reverse complement strand
TATCCTATCCCCTCGTCCTTGGATATTCGATTGCTCTTTCTAGGTTTACATCGGCTCACCCGCACTTTTTCGTTCATGGCAATTCAAACGCAATGCAGTTGTAAAAGCCTGATGGTTTACCGGTTATAAGCATCGTTCATTTTTCAAACGCAAAATCCGGGATAATACGGCTTGCCAAAAGCATCTTCGTCCTGTTACAACATGGCCGTTTTGCGTTCGGATGCGAAGGACATGCCTTGTTTTCCCGGGCAATACGGTCTTTTCATGGAGAGGTGACCGAGTGGCCGATGGTGCAGCACTGGAAATGCTGTGTGCCTTTACCGGCACCGTGGGTTCAAATCCCACCCTCTCCGCCAACCAGACACGCGCCAATTCCGGACTGCGGGCAATCGCTTGTTTGCCCCTGCGCCTGAAAGGATCGCATGAAAGAAGAATTCCTCAGCCTTGAACGACAGTATCGCTCGGCCTTGATTGATGACGTGCTTCCATTCTGGGAACGCCATTCCGTGGACAAGGAGCGCGGCGGCTATTTCACCTGCCTGGACCGCGCCGGAAAAGTCTTCGACACTGACAAGTTCATCTGGCTCCAGGCGCGCCAGGTCTGGACCTTTTCAATGTTGTTCAACCGGATGGAGAAGCGCGCAAGCTGGCTGGAAATCGCCCGGCACGGCGCGGACTTTCTCAAGCGGCATGGCCGCGATTCCGAGGGAAACTGGTATTTTTCGCTGAACCGCGAAGGCCGGCCGCTGGTCCAGGCGTACAATATATTTTCCGACTGTTTCGCGGCCATGGCCTTCAGCCAGTTTGCCCTGGCCGCCGGAGACGGCGAATCGCGCGAGCTGGCCGTTGCGACGTACAGGAACATCCTCCGGCGCAAGAACAACCCCAAGGGCCGGTATTCCAAGGTAGTCCCCGGCACCCGGCCCCTGCGCTCCTTTGCGCTGCCCATGATTCTCTCCAACCTGTCCCTGGAAGTCGAATGGCTGCTGGACCCGGCCGAAGTCAAGGCGGTCGTGGACGAGTGCGTCCGCGACATCCTGACCCTGTTTCTCGACCGAAAGCGCGGCCTGCTATTCGAAAATGTATCGCCCGACGGCTCGCACCCGGACTGCATGGATGGGCGCCTCATCGCTCCGGGCCACGGAATCGAGGCCACTTGGTTCGTCATGGACATTGCCCGCCGCACCAACGATACCGCTACGATCAACAAGGCGGCGGACGTGGCGCTGAACCTCATGGAATACGGCTGGGACGAGAAGTATGGCGGCATCTTCTACTCAATGGATGCCGACGGCCATCCTATGCAGCAGCTCGATTGGGACCAGAAGCTCTGGTGGGTGCACGCCGAGGCGCTTATCGCCGCGGCCATGGCATTCCAGCTCACCGGCCGCAAGGATTGCTGGGCATGGTACCGGAAGCTCCATGACTACACCTGGGCGCGATACCCGGACCCGAAATACGGCGAATGGTTCGGATACCTGAACCGCCAGGGCGAGGTTCTGCTCAACCTGAAGGGCGGAAAATGGAAGGGCTGCTTCCATGTTCCCCGCTCCCTGTTCCGGCTCCAGTGCATTTTCAAGGAGCTTGCGGAATCCGCCGCCGGCAATAAGTGAACCGCGGGCAGTCGCATGTATTCGGCGGCCCTATTCTCCGGCGGCCGGGGCCGTCCGCCCTCCAAGTGGAATGCTGTAGCCGCGCCGCTGTGCGGCGCGCTTTTCCGGAAAGCCGCTTGATTCTGCCTCTTCTGCTGTAGCGCGCCACGGCGTGGCGCGATTCGCCACGCATAAGGAAGCGTCGCGTGCAACGCGACGGCTACACAGAGCGTTGAATTCAGAGCTCTTCTGAATTCTG
>JAAZAB010000436.1 GCA_012514555.1 Lentisphaerota bacterium | reverse complement strand
CGCAGGGCGAACAAGAAGCGGCCGGCGCTGAAATCCAAGGCGGCAGGGAACAGGCCGGAATTTCACTGGAAAAGGTAGAAGGTAATGCCCCGGCCCCCGGAGTGCCGGGCCGGCCCTTCCAGGCGCCGGGCAACGCCGGCAGCGGCCTTCCGGCCGCGCAGCCAATAACCCTGGTCGCACAATCCGGGCTTCAAGCGGCCGGACGGCCCGCGGCATCGGGAACGGCCCGTGAGGAGTCGCTTGCGGCCCTTGACACGCACACCGGCGCGCCGGATTCGAGCGGACCCGCACTGGCGGCGCCAGCCGCCATTCATCGGGGCGCGCTGCCGGATGGCGCAACGGAGGCAGGCGGCGTGCCTGCTGGGCGCGGGTCACTGCCAATCGAAAAGGCCGGCGCGGATAATGCGTTCCTGTTCGAGCCCCCGGCCGGCGGACTGGGAGAGCCTTCGAACACGATTGGCGCCGCGGACAGGCGTGAGCATTCCCGGATGGACCTTGCAATGGGCGCCGACGCGCCGCGCGCGCGGGTGACTGCGGATATATCCGCTTCGACATCGGGCCAGGATGCCCGCCGTTCATTCCTCCCTATGGGCAAGGCCCCTACTCCGGACTTTGTTCCGGAAATAGCCATTTACAAGATGCGCAAGCCGGAAAAACGCAAACAGTTCATCAAGGAGTTGGGCGGCACGCCCCAGACCGAGGAGGCCGTCGAACAGGCCCTGGCATGGCTAAGCCGCTCGCAAAGCGATGACGGCCGGTGGGACGTTGACGGGTTCAAGACCCTCAAGGAGTGCGGCGGCGCCGGGGACCTGGTCACTGAAGACGTGGGCGTGACGGGACTGGTCCTGCTCGCCTATCTCGGAGCCGGCTACACGCACCTCGAAGGCGCATACCGGGAAACGGTCCGGAAAGGACTCGACTGGCTGTTGAGCTGCCAGAAAGAAAACGGCGATATCCGCGGCGCCGGCCAGATGTACGGCCAGGCAATGGCAACCACGGCGCTTTGCGAATCCTATGCCCTGACAGGCGACGAGCGCCTGCTGGAGCCGACCCGGCGCGCGGTCAAGTTCATCCTGGATTCACAGACGCCGGAATCAGGCTGGCAGTACGCGTCGCAAAATGACAGCGACACATCCGTCACCGGCTGGCAGATACTGGCCCTCAAGAGCGCCCGGATCGCTGGATTCGATGTTCCGGATCAAACCTTCAGATGGATGAGTCTCTGGCTGGACAAGGTGCGACAGGGCAATGATGGCGGGCTGTATTCCTACAAACCCGGGCATGTCGTCACCCCGGTCATGACCGCGGAAGGGGCCTTCTGCCATCTGTTCATTGGCGAGGAAGCCGGCGCAGGGGCGCGGGCCGAGTCTGTTGCCTTCATAATGCAAAACCTTCCCGCATGGGATCCGGAGAAACGCTCGGTTCATATCTATTATTGGTACTATGCGACGCTGACAATGTACCTGTCGGGAGCAAAGGAATTTGAGTCGTGGAACTCGGCGCTTACCGGGGCGCTGCTGAAGGGACGCAATACGTCCGGGCCGGCTGCGGGCAGCTGGGATCCCGTGTGCCTGCTCGGAGTCCGGGGCGGGCGGATCTACACGACGGCGGTCGGTGCGTTGTGCCTCGAGGTCTACTACCGTTTCCTGCCCCTGTACAAACAGAACCAGGATTAACCCTGTGGCGTATCCAAGTCCAACCATCCACCATGCCCGCGCCCCCCTTGTTCCTTGGACTTGAGTGTTGGATATTGGATATTCGATTG
>JAAZAB010000435.1 GCA_012514555.1 Lentisphaerota bacterium | reverse complement strand
GGGTCAGAAGTGCTGGTCGTGGCGGGCGGCGGGAGCGGCGGGGGGTATGGGTATGGTGGCGGCGGAGGCGGCGGGGCCGGCGGGGTTAGATTGTTGTCGGGGTTATCGTTGGCGCCGGGGGTGTATACCGCATCGGTGGGCGCGGGGGGCATTTATGAGCCGTACTGGATAGGCTCGGAGGGTGCGGATTCCGTGTTTGGCGCCTATATAGCCGAGGGCGGTGGTGCAGGGGGCTGTGCCTGGGAATATGGTCATAGTGGCGGATCATGTGGGGGCGGGGGTGGCGATTTTGAAGCGACTGGCGGTTCGGGCGTTTCCTCGCAAGGGCACGATGGCGGTTCGGGTGGTCTGTATCACCCCTCGGGCGGCGGCGGCGGGGGCGCTGGGGCAGTCGGCGGCGATGGGGTAGAGGGCGTCGGCGGGGCCGGCGGGGCCGGACTGACGAACGCGTTTTCAGGAGTGGCGGTTGAGTATGCGGGAGGAGGAGGCGGCGGCGTTAACGAAGGATCTGCCGGCTCGGCGACGCATGGCGGGGGCAGCGGCGGCCATGACACGGCGGAACCCGGTTCCGGCGCCCCGAATACGGGAGGCGGCGGCGGCGCCGGGGGTTACGAAGGGGGGATAGTTGCTGGCAATGGCGGCTCCGGGATCGTGATTGCGCGGTATCCGCTGGCGACCAACGCCAGCCCGCGGGCCTTGCAGTATGATGCCGACGGGAACCTGACGAATGACGGGGTGTCCGCCTACGCGTGGGATGGGGAGAACCGACTGATTGGCATGGAGCCTGTAACTCCTACCAACGGCAGCAAGCGCGTTGAGTTTGCCTACGACTATCAAGGCCGTCGGGTGAGCAAGAGCGTCTATGCCTGGGATTCTGAATCCTGGATCCTGACTTCGGACTCCCGCTTCTTATACGACGGCTGGAACCTGATCCGAGACCTACAGCCCACAGCCCCCAGCCCACAGACGAACTTCTACGTTTGGGGCCTGGACCTGTCCGGCAGCCTCCAGGGCGCTGGCGGCATCGGCGGTTTGCTGTCGGCCACGTTCAACGCCACGAACACCGCATTTTATTTCTGTGACGCCAACGGGAACGTGACCGACCTGGTAGACACCAACGGGGTCAGCGTTGCCAGTTACCAATACGATCCGTACGGCAACTTGATTGCGTCCAGCGGGGCACTGGCGTCGGTCAATCCGATCCGGTTCAGCACGAAATATTGGGATATTGAGACCGAACTCGGCATTGGGGAAGGCGATATTATCACCCGGAAGAAGGCAGATGGCTCTCCCGTGATCCGATGGGAGAATGGGGCGCAAGGAATCTATACGGTTTTGTCAACAATGCTCCCATAAACGAATTGGATCCTCTTGGCCAGTTGTCGCTGTCGGACCTCAAGAAACTTCAGGATGCGATGAAGGCCTTCAAGGACTGTCATGACAAGATGGTTGCGGCCAACAAGACGGCCCGCGAATGGTGGAACGGTGTTGCCACGAAGAAGTACAGTTGTTGCGTGAACGGAAAGACGGTTCCGATTGAGGACTTTCCTGGAGTCCTCACCGGCGATCCCCAATCAAAGCACGGTGTTCTCCATTGCGCCCTTGGGGTTGATGCGAGGGCAAATGGCGTATCGGAGAGTTGCATCCTTGCGGCCAATGTCCTTTGGGAATTCAAGGAATTCGTTGACCCACACTACTGGGAATGGCTCCCTTGGAAGAAGGGGTCGTGGGGGTGGTTGAAGGACACGATGTCCGACATGGACGAAGTGTTTAACGCCTATTTCAATGTGAAGACGAAGGAAGGATGCATCCCTTCACAGTGCACGAAGACGAAGTGATGATCAGACAACCAGTTGCTTTTCCCTTCGGGCAGGCCGTCCGTCTTGTGGCGACCCTGATGGTTGTGCTGGCCTTTCTCGGTTGCCGTGGTCCCTTGCGCCGTGACGCGGAAAGGCTCCGTCCGGGGATGACGATGGGCGACGTGGCGGGGATATTCTCAGAGCACGCTGTCTCTTCGTCTGGAACTGGTGATGTCGCAAGTTTCCAGTTCGCAACAACGCTGTTCCAGACAAACACACCCTGTGCATTCTGGATTACGTATGCGCCGAAGAAGAGCGGCTTTTTTTCCATTTTTGAAGTCTGCGATGTATTCTTCGATACCAATAAGAATATCATTGGATACAAGTACGACTTGCCCGACTGATAGCCTCCGCTCCGTCGCCACGCGACTCCGTTCGTTATCCGCACGGTCAGACGCATGACGCTACGCCTTGTCACGCCGGTTGCTTCACTACGTGGGCAACCGGCGCGCCAAGGCTCCGCTACAGCGGTGCGCCGCCGGTAGAACGTTGCCTTGAATGCGACAGTGTTGGCCGGCGGCGCTTTCATCTTCAGTAGCCGGACTACGCACCTGACACGCCGCGTGCTTTGGAAGGCCACGCGGCGCGCCAGGTGCTCCGTCCGCTCCGGCGC
>JAAZAB010000434.1 GCA_012514555.1 Lentisphaerota bacterium | reverse complement strand
AGCCCCTGTCCAGGAAAAGCCTGCGGATGACCTCCCGGTCATCCTCAAGGTCATCGCGGTTGTACGTGCCCGAGCCGGTTATCCAGGAGATCAGCGGCTTCCAGACGCGGTGCGACAAAGCCTTCCGCAGGTCCCTTTGCGAGATGGCCAGGCCATCGCCGAAGCGGTGTGTCAGCGCCTTTCGAGGAGCCTTTTCCCGGACACCGGAGTCATCCGTGAAGTAAAACTTCTTGAGCTTCGCGCGCTCGTTTTCATCCACGCGCAGCGTCACCTTTGCCGTACCGTTGGAGGCGTTCTCTTCGATCGTCCACGCTGCGGTCGCGCTTGGATAGTATCGCTTTCGGTATTCCTCCAGCACGGCGCGGGTGCGCCCCGCCATGCTCGCGTTATCCACCAGGTCGCCAACGTTGAGCCCGAGCCATTCCCGCACCTTGTCGGCGCCCATGTTAATGCTGCGCGCCACCATAACCGGCTCGGCCAGGCGGAGCTTTTGCTGGACGACGTAGGTCAGGATGACGTCGTTCCCGGTCCTGGTGAGTCTGCTGTCAACGAAAGAGAAGCGCCCGGAATCCATGAGCACCTTGACGTCGCGCGCTATACCGCGCAGGTCCAGTTCATCGCCGGCCCTGACTTGCAGGTAGTCCCGGACGAACTCCGAGTCCGGCAGGACAGGCGCAAGCTGCTCGATCCGTATTTCCGTGATGACGGGCGCCTCTGCGTATGCGCCGCATGCGCAGTGGGCGGCGCAGAGAATTGTGGCAATTGCGGCAGGGCGCCCGAAGAGGGTCATGAGTCGTCCTCCTGGTTGTATTCGGGCGGCGGCTCGCCTTCGAACTTGGTCGCGGCGTTTTCGAAGCGCGTCAGTTGGCTGCGGAAAATCAAGTTGATCTGGCCCACGGGGCCGTTGCGCTGTTTTGCGATTTCCACGATTGTCGTGGCCTGGTCGGCGTTTTCCCCGTATTTCCCGGGGCGGTACAGGAGGAGCACGACATCCGCGTCCTGCTCGATGGAGCCGGATTCGCGAAGATCCGAAAGGCGCGGCTCGCCTTTTTCGCGGGCGTCAGGGGACCGGTTGAGCTGGCTCAGGACAAGGACCGGGACGTTGAGCTCCTTGGCCATGGCCTTGAGGCCGCCGGATATGCTGGAGACGACCTGCTGGCGCCCGTCGTTGCGGGAAACCTTGGAGTTGTTCATCAGCTGGAGGTAGTCTATGACGAACAGGTCGATATTGAAGCGTTTTTTCATGCGTCGCGCGCGCGCGCGCAGGTCCACTATTTCCAGTGCGGCCGAGTCGTCAACGTAGATCCTGGCTTTTCTAAGGCGGTCGGCCGCCTGCATGAGCTGGCCGTGTTCCGCGACTGATATGGTGCCCCGGTGAATGCGTTGTGTGTCCACACCGGCCGTTGAGCAGAGCATTCGCAGCACCAGCTGCTCGCGCGACATTTCCAGGCTGAACACCCCGACCGCCTTCGTTTCCCGGTCCTCGCCCATGGCGACGTTTTCCACGATGTTCATGGCCAGCGAAGTCTTGCCCATGGACGGGCGCGCGGCAAGCACGATCATGTCGCCGCGGTGCATGCCCATCATGATGCTGTCGAGATCCCGGTATCCCGACGGAATCCCGCTGATGCCGGCGCGGGAGTCCATCATCTGCTCGATCAGGCCGACGCTTTTTTTGACGGCGGCCTCCCATGGCTCTATGTCATCTGATTGCTGCTGGCCGATTTCGAAAAAGGACTGCTCGGCCCTGCCGAGCACTATGTCCGCGTCCTCGTCCGAGGTGTAGCACAGGTTTTCTGCTTCGCGCGCCTTCCTGACGATCCTGCGCAAAACGTGCTTCTGGCGTACAATCTCGATGTAGTAGTCCGCGTGCGCCGAGGTGGGCGTGGAGTCCATGAGCTGGTTCAGGAAATCCACGCCTCCGACATCGTCCAGGTGCCCGAGCGATTTCAGGCACTCGGCGAGCGTGAGGATGTCCACGACCTTCTTTTCGGCGTCCATTTTCTGGAGCGCTTCGTAGACAAGCCGGTGGGAGCGAACGTGGAAGCAGTCGGGGTCCGGCAGGCGGATGAGGCAAAAATCCATTACGTTTGCGGCGTCGAGAAGGATGGAGCCCAGCACGCCTTTTTCAGCCTCTTCGCTGTACAGGGGTATGCGATCAACCCTTTGCGCAGGGGCTTCAGGTGTGCCGATGGATTCGCCCGCCATGGGATGTCATTCCTCGACGACCCACACCTTGAGCGTGGCCTGGACCTGCGGGTGGGTTTTCACGGATATGTTGAACACCCCGAGCTCCTTGATCGGCTCGTCCATCAGGATCATGTGCCGCTCCACTTCAATGCCCTGCAGCTTAAGCGCGTCCGCTATGTGGGCCGGCGTGACCGACCCGAAGAGTTTCTCGCCTTCCCCGGCCTTGGCGGAGAGTGAAACCGATGCCGCCTCGATGCGTGCCGCCAGTTCGCGCGCCGCGGCCTCCTCCGCCTGGAGGCGGATTTCCCGGTCCTTCCGAATTTTTTCGAGCCGCTTGCGGCTGGCGGCGGTCACGGCCGCGGCCAGTTTTCGCGGGATCAGGTAATTCCGGGCATAGCCGTCGTGGACCTTGACCACGCTGCCTTCCTCGCCGAGGCCTTCGACATCCGACAGAAGAATAAGCTCTTGAACCATGTTCTTTCCCCCAGGTGTGCGGAATTCAATGTTCAGCGCAGAAGGCCCATGATTCGCGCGCGTTTGATGGCATCCTTCAGCTGGCGCTGTTGTTTCGCGTTCGCGCCCGTTATCCGGCGGGGCAGTATCTTGCCCTGCTCGGTCATGAATTTTTTCAGCAGTTCGTAGTCCTTTGGATCGATATGGGTTATCCCGTCCAGGTAGCGGGATCGCTTTTCTTCGAAAGTCAACGGTGCTTTCACTTCATTTCCTCCGTGTCATTCGTGGCGGTTCACTTTAGCATGCCGTCCCGGCAGGCCGTACAGTCCTAGAATGGAAGGTAGTCGCTGCCCCCTGAATCGGGCCCCTGCGCGTCCGCGGCCGGCGCCTGTTCCGCCTCGTGGCCGCTCCGGGCAGGTTCCTTTCTTTCCGGCGCCGTTCTGTTTGCGGCGTCGGGCGTGTCGGAGAATTCGTCCCCACGCTTGGGGGGGCGGTCCAGGAACTGGACGCGGTCGGCGATGACACTCAGGCGGGAGCGCGTTTCGCCATCCTTCTTCCACTCATCAAACTTCAGAAAGCCCTCCACAAATACCGGGGCCCCTTTCCTGAGGTATTTTCCGCAATTTTCAGCCTGGCGATCCCAGACCATCACGTCAACAAAGCAGGCATCCTGCCGGTATTCCCCGTCGGACGCCCGGAATCTCCGTGTCACGGCCAGCCTGAGATCGGCCACGGCCTTGCCTGACGCAACGAATTTTACTTCCGGATCCCGGGTCAGGTTCCCGATGAGAAAAACCTTGTTCATTGATGCCATGGTCCACCCCGTTTTCTTTTCGCGGCGCGACAGCCTGCCGGGCCCGTCATTCCGCGGCTGGAGCCGCGGCCGGCGCCTGCCGGATCGGCCGGGTTTTTGCTTCCCTTACAATTTGAACCCGGACAATATCGTCTTCCTGGTGAAAGCGGGACAGGCGCTCGTTCAGGCCCGCCAGCTTTGCCGGATCCGCCGAAAATGTCACCAGCAGGTACAGCCCGGCATCGCGCTTGGCCATCTGGCGCGCGAAGCCGCGGCGCCCGAGGCGGGTGACGTTGTCCACTGTTCCACCCGCGCGGGTGATTTCGCCGCGAATGATTTCTATCTTTTCGTCCAGCTTCGCGTCATCGACCCTGTTTGACAGAATCACCATAGCTTCGTACTTTTTCAACATGACCTCCTGGTGCGGCAATGCCGCTCTTCATTTTAGAGGAGTTTCACCCTTTATGCCCGGCTTCCCGTTATACTTGTTCATCGCGGAATCCAATCCGTGCTCAAGGACGTGCGCTGCCGCGTCCGCCGCCAGATCGAACACCGGCCGAAAAACGGCCCAATCCGAATCCGAAAGGCGCGTCAGCACGTGGTCCACGAGGGGCCTGTCGTCCGGGCCGCGCCCGATTCCTATCCTTATCCTTGTCATCTCCTGAGAGCCGAGGCAATCCATGATCGACTGCAGCCCCTTGTGCCCGCCCGAGCTGCCGCGTCCGCGGACCCTGATCTCGCCCTCCGGCAAGGCGGCGTCATCAAGGATCACCATGATATCCCCGGGAGCCACGCCCTTTCGGCGGGCAATTGCGGCAACCGCGTTCCCGCTCAGGTTCATGAACGTACGGGGCTGGACAAGAATGATTTTTTCACCTCCCGATCTTCCCTCGCCGATGACGGCATTGAAGCGCCAGCTTTTACGCAGCGCCGCGCCCATGCGGCCGGCGAGCGTGTCAACCACGGCAAAACCCGCGTTATGCGGCGTTCGCTCGTAGCGCCTTCCCGGATTTCCAAGCCCCACAATCATTTTCACGGCGGTTCAAGCGGCCCGATCCGGGATGGATCGGATTATTTCTTTCCGCCCTTTTTCGGCTTCTCGGGCGGCTCTTCTTTTTTCTCGCCTGCCGCAGGCGGCGCGCCTTTTGCAGCAACCCCTTTCGCGGCAGCCCCTTTCGCGGCGCCCTCGGCCCCCTCCGCGGCGGCGGCTTCTTCCGGCGCCTTTTCCTCTTCCATCCTGGGCATCTGGACCAGCGCTATTGCGATATCCCCGGATGTCAGAAGCGTCAGCTTCGGGTCCAGCTTGATGTCGCGCACGAACATGCTCTGCCCGAGCATCATGCCGCTGACATCCACCTCGACTTCCTGGATCATGTCGGCAGGCAGGCATTCCACATCGATCGAGCGAAGCAGGTGCTCCAGTATTCCGCCCTGCTGAGTCACCCCGGCCGGATCGCCAGCCAGCTTGATTTCAACGGGCACGCGGAGTTTTTTGGTCATGGAGATTTCCATGAAGTCGGCATGCGTCAGGTGGTCCCTGATGCTGTCCCGCTGAAACTCCTTGAGAAGAACCTTCTTTTTCGGCTGGCCGGCTATTTCCAGTTCCATGATCACGTTGTGCCGGCCGATGCGCCGCAGGACCATCTCGAACGCGTGGCGCTCCATCTTGATCGGAACGCTCTGGCCGTCAGAATTGTAGACGATCCCCGGCAGCCAGCCGTCCTTGCGCATGCGCCGCACCTTGTTTGACCCTTTTTCCGCGCGGGCTTCCGCTTTGAGTTGAATGCTTTCATTCATCGCAACCATCGAACATCTCCTGTTACTCGACTTTGAACAACGACGACACCGACTGATTGTTGTGGATGCGGCAGATCGCGTCCCCCAGCAGTTCGGCCACCGACAGGACGGTCACGTGAAGGCCTTTCCCTTCGGCGTTCAGGGGAATGCTGTCCGTAACCACGTATTCCTCGATCGGCGCGCCCGAAAGGCGTGCAAAGGCCTCGGGCACGAAAACCGGGTGCGTTGCCGCGGCGAGCACGCGCGTGGCGCCGTTGCGCTTGAGCAGCGCCGCCGCCGAACAAAGGGTGCCGCCCGTGGATATAAGGTCGTCAACCAGTATAGCCGTGTGCCCCTCGACGTTGCCGACAACGTTGAAAGTTTCGACCTCGCTGGCGCTCTTGCGCTGCTTTGCCACTATCGCGAGTTCGGCGTTCAGCATCCGCGAATATGAGTACGCCATTTTCATGCCGCCCGGGTCGGGCGAGACCACGACCGGATTCTCAAGCTTCATGTCCTTGAGGTGTTTGACTATCACCGGCGCCGCGTTCAGGTGGTCCACCGGGATGTCGAAGAAGCCCTGTATCTGCTGGGCGTGAAGGTCCATGGTCAGGAGGCGGTTTGTGCCGGCCGCGACAAGCAGGTTTGCGATCAGCTTGGCCGTTATCGGGACGCGGGGCCGGTCCTTGCGGTCCTGCCGCGCGTAGCCGTAGTAGGGGATCACCGCCGTTATTCTCGCGGCCGAAGCGCGGCGCATGGCATCAATGATGATCAGCAGTTCCATCAGGTTCTCGTTGGGCGGAAAACAGGTGGGCTGGATGATGAACACGTCCATGCCCCGTATGTTATCCATGATCTTCACCGAAATTTCGCCGTCCGGGAACCGGGTGATCTGGATTTCGCCCAGCGGGATTTCGAGGCTTTTGGCGATATCCTCGGCGAGCTTGCGATGCGCATTGCCGGTAAAAATCTTCAAAACTTTTCCTCCGATGCAGACCGTTGCCCGACAAGGATTCGAACCTTGACTCTAGCCTCCAAAGGGCTGTGTGCTACCATTACACCATCGGGCAGGACGTCCACACCCTTTGGATCCAGGCGCCGCGGAACCTTGCAGGCCCTGTCCGGTCGGGCCGCTTCAATGCCGCCGGCTTCAATTCCCGCCGTTGTCCGCCACCGTTGCAGGTTCCATCCACAACGGACAACCCAGGTCTTTTCGAACCCGGGCGGCCAGATGTTCAAGTTGCCCACGGTTTCGCCCAATGGCAAACAGCGTCGCCCCCGACCCCGACAGTAGGGCGGCCGGCGCGCCGGCTGCAAGCAGGCTGTCCTTGAGCATGCGCAACAAGGGATATTTCAAGAAAACCGCCTCTTCCAGCGCGTTGAACGCGCCGGCGGCAACATCCTCCATTTTCCCCTGCTGAAAACTTCGAACTATCTCATTAAAGCTCCTGCCTGTCGAGCGATTTTTTTCTCTTCTTTGGAAGCGGCCGTAGATGTCGGCCGTTGACACGCCGAATCCCGGATTCACCAGCAGGAACCAGAGCGGCTGCGCGGGTTTTGCCGCAATGCCGGTGATTAGTTCCCCCCGTCCTCCCATGGTCACGATCCCGCCGTGGACAAGCGCCGGTATGTCGCAGCCAAGCTGCGATCCGAGTTCCATGAGCCGCTCGAGGCCCAGGCCCGTGCGCCACAGAGTGTTCAGGCCACGGAGCGTAGCGGCCGCATCGGAGCTTCCTCCGCCCAGCCCGCCGTTGACCGGAACGCGCTTTTCGATCGTGATCCTGGCGCCCTTTGAACACCCCGTGGCCTCCCGGAGGAGGAGTGCAGCCCTTGTCGCCAGGTTATCCCGGGATGCGCACATGTTCGTTTTCCATGGAATCCCGGGAAAGCGGAGCGCGGAGTCGGCCACCGTTTCTATGGCGCCGTCCGTTTCCTCGATCGTGATCCTGTCCTGAAGGGTGACCGGCGCCAGGATGCTCCGGATTTCGTGAAAGCCGTCCGGCCGCTTCCCGAGGACATCGAGAAACAGGTTGATTTTTGCCGGCGCTGAAACTGTGATTTTCATGCAAACACCCTATGGCCAACGCCGAGCATGCGGCCGCGCTCCGCTCGCGCCGTTGTTCCAGCCTGATAACGGAAGGGCGCGCATCATACATGCTCTTGGGTCCAATGCAAATTGAATATTTTCAGCAGACGCAATCCTGCGCATGGGCGGGAGGCAGGGCGGGGATGCCGGCGCAAAAACCAGGGCTGGCGGCATTCAGCCTGGACTAGATAGATAGGTTCAGAGCGCCTGGTTGTTGAGGGCTATGATGGGCAGGAGGATCGCCAGCACGATGACGAAGACAAACGCGCTTATGCAAAGGATCAGGGCCGGCTCCAGGATTGCGAGGCGCCGGTTCACGAAGCGGTTCCACGCCTGCTCGAAACGGGTTGCCGCGTTTTCAAGGACATCGGGGAGGTTGGCGCCCGCTTCCCCGATCCGGACCCAGTGCGAGAGCGTGTCGGACAGCGGCGGAACGCGTCTCATCGCGTCGGCCAGCGTTGAGCCCTGGCGGACGGCCTCGGTTTCCGCGGCGACAAGTTCCGCCACCCATGCGCTGCCGGTCGCCGCTCCTGCCAGGCCCATGGCTTCCACGAGGGACACCCCGCCCTTCAGGAGCAGGGCCATGGCGCGGGCAAATCGCAGGTTCACCAGGAGCCCGTGTCCCTTGCCCGCAACGGGCATCCGGAAAAGGCGCCGGTCCCAGTCGCGGCGAAATTCCGGATCGGCGGCGAGGCGCCGGCGGAACCGGGCGGTGATCAGCAGGCCCGCGGCAACGGCCGGAACGCCCAGCGCCGCCATTATCCGTCCGGCTGTCAGCACCGCGCGGGTGAGGGGCGGCAGCGCCGTGCGGTAGTGCTCGGTGAGGAGGCGTCCCACGGCCGGGACCGCGAAGCCCAGCAGGGCGATTCCGATCACGAGCGCCAGCGCCAGCACGATCGCGGGATAGATCAGCGCGGCCGCAACGCGCTCCCGGATTCCGGCCTGTTCCTCGAGAAATCCGGCCAGCCTCTCCAGCACGGCCTCGAGCGCCGCGGCTTTTTCGCCGGCCCGGATGAGAGTCACCTCGTGGTCCCTGGCGTCAGGGGCGGCCTCCCTGAGGGCCTGCGCAAAGGAAAGGCCTTCGTGAATCCGGTCCTTCAGTCCCGCGAAAAGCGACTGGTTGCGCGCCAGTTCCGGGGAACGCACCAGGACATCCAGGGCTCCGGATAGAGGCAGCCCGGCGCGAAGCAGGGCGGCCAGTTCCCGGTAGAAAAGAACACGATCCTCGATTCCGAAGGCCGTCCGGCCCCGGATCGGTCGCGCGGCGCCTTCCCGTCCGTCTCCGGCCGTGGCGATCCACTCGACAAACACCCCGTCCAGCGCCAGGCGCTCTCTCGCGCGCTTCGCGTCCGGCGCCTCGACCAGGCCGCCCTGGGCTTTTCCGGCCGCCGAAAACCCTCGATACTGAAAGCTTGTCATGACCGCGCCGATTTCCCGATAACCCGCAGCACTTCCTGGACGCTTGTCTGTCCTTCGCGAATGCGTTCAATGCCGTCGTCGAGAAGCGTCGTCATGCCGTTTCGGATTGCCAGGTCGCGCAGGCCGGCCGCACGGGTTTCCCCCTGCCTGATGGCCTCGGCCAGCTCCGGGCCCACCTTCATCATCTCGAACAGGCCGGTCCGGCCGCGATAGCCTTCGATGCACGCCGGGCATCCGCGGGGGCCCCAGGCCGGGCGCCCGGCAAGCCCGGCGCGAATCCGGTCCATGGCCTCCGAGGATTTTCCGTCCGGCGTCTCCTGGGCGCGGCATTTCGGGCAAAGGGTGCGCACCAGGCGCTGCGATATGACGGCGCGGAGCGATGCCGCCAGCAGGTAGGGCTCGATGCCAATGTCGAGAAGCCGCACGAGCGTGCCGGGCGCGTCGTTGGTGTGGAGCGTCGTGAAAACCAGGTGCCCGGTCAAGGAGGCGCGGATCGCGATTTCGGCCGTCTCGATGTCGCGCACTTCGCCGACGAGGATCACGTCCGGGTCCTGCCTGAGAATGTGCCGGAGCCCGCTGGCAAAGGTGAGGCCGATCTTGGGCTTGACCTGGATTTGGCCGATGTTTGGAATCTGGTATTCGACCGGGTCCTCGATGGTGAGGATGTTGATGTGTTCCGTGTCGAGCTGCTGGAGTATTGCGTAGAGCGTGGTGGTCTTGCCCGAGCCGGTGGGCCCGGCCACGATCAGTATGCCGCTCGGCTCCGCGATCAGCGAGCCGAGAACCTCCAGCGCCCGCGCGGGAAGGCCGAGCCTGTCCAGGGGGAGCAGGGCGGATTCGCGGTTGAGCAGGCGCAGCACCACCCGCTCGCCTTCCGCCACGGGAATGGTCGAGACCCGTATGTCTATTTCCCGCTCCCCGACGCGCACCCGCGCAACGCCATCCTGGGGCAGGCGCCGCTCCGCGATGTCGAGGCGCGCCATCACTTTCAGCCGGGAGACAAGGGCGGCCTCAAGGTGCTTTGGCGGGGACGCCTGCTCGTAAAGCCGCCCGTCCACGCGGCGCCTGATCCTCAGTGCGGACTGGAACGGCTCGACGTGCACGTCCGAGGCGCCGGCCTTTACGGCGTCGAGCAGGATCAGGTTGACGAGCTGCGTCACGGGCGCGTTGTCCGCGTCCTGCAGCAGGTCCTCGGAGCGCCTGCTTTCCTCGCGCGGCGCGCCCGAAGGCGCCAGGTCGCGGAGAAAGTCGCTGGCGGATTCCGTCCTGCTGAAATAGCATTTCTCGATGCAGCGCAGTATCTCGGCGCGCGGGGATAGCAGCGGCTGGAGCTCGGCGTCGAGCAGGAGCTCCAGGAAACTGCGCGCCTTCAGCCCGGCCTCGTCGCTCACGAGCACGCACAGGCGCCCGCCATGGCGCACTGGGAGCATGGCATGCTGCCGGGCCCACTCGACGGGCACTTCCGCCACGAGCGTGGAGTCAAGGTCGGCGCCGGGCACCGGATCGAGGATGTCGAAGCCGGTGCGGACCCGCAGCTCATCCAGGCCGTCGCGCGCCGCTTCGCCCCCGGGTTGGGCGTTGGCGGTCATGTTACCTGGCCTCCTGCTTGACGGGAGAGGAAACGGCGTTAGTGACGGAGCCTATGGCGCCGGCGTTGCGCGCCTCGAGTTGCTTTCTCAGCGCCTCAGCCTGCTCGGGGGTTTTCACGACATGCGGCGTCACGAAGATAAGCAGGTTGGTCTTTTCCATTTCCTCGACGGTTGACCGGAAAAGCCACCCCAGCAGGGGGATCGAGCCCAGGAACGGAATTTTGCGGACGCGCTTCACCGCATCCTCGCGCATGAGCCCGCTGATGATGATGGTGCGGCCGCTGGGCACGGTGAGGGTTGTCGTGACCTCGCGCTTCGCGATTGTCGGCGTGTACGCCATGCCTCCGGAGGTTGCGTCCACGATGGCTTCAAGGCTCGGGTTGAGCTTCATCAGGACTTCGTCGTCCGGATTGACGTGCGGCGTCACGGTGAGCTTTATTCCCACGTCGATGCGGTCTATGTTCTGGATCACGTCGCGCGCCGTTCCCGACCCGCCCTGGATGGTGGACTTGAGTATCGGGATGTTCTTCACGATGCTCACGCTCGCCTGCTGGTTGTTCTGGGCCCAGAGCGGTATGTTGGAAAGAATCTTGAAATTCCCTTTTATCTGAAAGGCGTTGACGTTTACCAGCGCCGGTATGCTCGGGATAACTTTTCCCGAGGCGTCTGTGTAAGAGCCCTTTGACAAGCCGAAGGAAAGGCCGTTCGGTACCACGCCGCCGAGCACCTGGGCCATCAGCTCGTCATCGCCGGACGCGGTGCGCATGCCCCCGAAGGCCACGGTTGAGCCTTCGCTGGGATTGGCCGCGGCGAGGAATTCCACGCCCATGTCCGAGCCTTCGGAATTCTGGACTTCCGCGAACATGACTTCCACCAGCACCTGCTGCGGCGGCGTGTCCAGTTCTTCAAGCAGCGCCTTTATCGTGGCGAAATCCTGGGGCTCGGCGTCGATCAGGAGCGCGTTATTGGCGAGGCTCGGCTCGATGGCGATCTTGGCGGCCTGTCCCTTCTCGGTGCGCTTTGCCAGCAGCGCGGTCAGGCTTTTTGCCGCATCTTCGCTGGTCAGGTACTTGAGATAGAGAGCCTGGAGGCGGCCCCCGGCGGCATCGGGCTTGACGTCCATCTGCGCTATCAGCGACTTCAGGCCTTCGATTTGCCCGGGCGTGCCCACCAGGATGAGGCCGTTGGAGTGGGGCGCGGCCACCACGACGGGCGGCTGCGACGCGGGCGCGCCTCCGGAAGGCTGGGCTCCGGAAAGGCGCTGGCGGAGCCTGTCGCCCGCGGCCGGGTCCGTGACAGACCCTCCGGCAATGGCCTGCTTGAGTTCCTCGGCCATGTTGGCGGCCTCGGCATGCTTGAGGCCGACAATCTCGGTGACGCGCGACCGGCCCGGGCGGTCAAGCTGCTCCACGATGCTCTCGATGCGGCGGATGTTTTCGATGGTGTCGGTGATTATCAAGTGGTTGGAGGCTTCGAGAATCCCGATCGCGCCCGTCTTGCCGCCGTCCACCATGGGTTCGATCGCCTTTCTCAGCTCGGCAGCGCTGATGTTTGCCAGGCTGAGGACCTTGGTCACGATGCCTTCGAAGGCAGCGGCAGGGCCTTCCTTCATCACTGGCGCCACCGGCATGGGGCGCGGTTCGCGCCGTACTATGTAGGTGATGCCGCCTTTTTCCACCAGCCCGCAGCCGGCGGCTTCAAGGATGGACAGGAAAAGCGGGTAAATCTCGCCGACCGGAAGCTGGGACGGGGTTGATACGGTGATCTTGCCTTCCACGCCTTTTTCAACCACGAACTTGCGGCCGGTCAGCTCGCCGACGAGCTTGACGAGAAAACGGATGTCCACCTGATCGAAGTTGAAGTTTACAAAGGCCCCGCGGGCGGGCGGCGGCGGCTGGTTCGTGGTCTGGCCGGCCGCGGAATTAAACGCGGCCAGTGAGGCGATCGCGATGGCGCAACCCGCCATGGCGCGCATGATTCGAAGGGCGGTCGTTTCTTTTTCTGCCATTCCCGGCTTCCCGGATATGAGGGTCATTTCGCGATGCCGCGCTCGGACGCCTCGATGAACGCGAGGAGGATGTCTGTCTCGGGGCACGGCTCGACCTCCGCGCGGATGCGCTCGATCGCCTGGCTGGTCGAGAGGCCCGAGCGGCACAGAATGCGATAGGCCTCCTTGATGCGCGACCGCGCCTCAGCGCCTATATTGTTGCGCTGCAGGCCCACGCTGTTCGGCCCGTGAAGGGCGGCCGGGTTGCCGTCGGCGATCATGTAGGGGGGTATGTCCATGGTCGCCTTCGAACAGGCTCCAACCATGCTGAGCGTTCCGATTCGCACAAACTGGTGAATGCCCGTCATGCCTCCTATCACGGCGCGGTCCCCGATGATTACGTGCCCGGCCAGGGTGGCAAGGTTGGACATGATCACGCCGTTGCCGACCGCGCACTGGTGCGCGATGTGGCAATAGGCCATGATATGGCAGTCCGAGCCGACCCGCGTCACGTCTCCTTCGTTGGTTCCGGAATTGACCGTCACGTACTCGCGCAATGTCGTGCGCTCCCCGATTTCAACGCTCGTCCGCCCGCCCTTGAACTTCAGGTCCTGCGTTTGCGTGCCGATGCTGGCAAAGGGATAAATCACCGAATCCGCGCCCACAGCGGTTTGACCGTCCATGAAAACGTGCCCCAGCAGTCGGACCCTGTCCCCAATGCATACGCCGGCGCCTACGACGCAGTACGGTCCGATTTCGACGTCCGAGCCCAGGCGGGCATTGGCGTTAACGATGGCCGTTGGATGAATGCTCATTGTGGCGCGTGGCCTTGAGAGGCTTTCAGATTTCCTGGTTTGACAGCATGAACAGCATTTCCGCCTCGGCCGCGCGCTGGCCTTCGACGGTGATCGCGCCCTTCATCCTTGCCGTTGTGCCGCGGTAAGAGATTATGTCAACCTGAATGCGGAGCGTGTCGCCGGGCACCACCATCCGGCGGAACCGCGCCTTGTCCACGCCCAGGTTCAGCGGCAACTTCCCGAAGGTGTTGCTGACTATGCTGAGAAGAATGCCGCCCACCTGGGCCATTGCCTCGAGCTGGAGCACTCCGGGCATCACAGGGAAAGAGGGAAAATGCCCGTGGAAATGGGGCTCGTTGATGGTCACGTTCTTGATCCCCACGATATGCTCCTTGTCGTCGCATTCGATGACGCGATCCACCAGAAGAAACGGGTACTTGTGCGGCAGGAGACGGAGAATGTCGTGAATGTCCATTGTGCGCATCTCGTTCCTTTCATCTTGTGTTCGAGAGCCGGCCGCGTTTGCGCCGGATCGCATAACCGGGACGTATCATAGCGAACCCCGGTCTTTTGCCAACAGGTTTTTTCTCAATGAAAACGGCCGGGCTGGCCCGTGGACTCGATGACCGAGAGCCAAAGGTCGCTCACGGGGTTGACCTGCTTCCGGCCCGACGTGGCCAGTGCCATGGGGACGTGCACAAAATGGTTGTGCCAGCGGGAAACGATCATTCCGGTCTTGCCGGCCATGGCCGCGTGCACGGCGTGATGAGCCAGGTGGATGCAGTACACGTTGTCCTGGGAGGACGCGGGCACGCTGCGGATCGTGTAGCTCGGGTCAATGTACTTCAGGGTGATGTCCATTCCAATGGACCTGAAGTAGCCGGCAATCCGGTCCCTGAGAAACACGCCGATATCCTTGAGCACGACGTTGCCCGATGCGTCTTTTTTCTCGGCGTCGGATTCGACGTGCTCCTGGCCCGCGCCCTCGGCCACGACTATGACAGCGTGGCGGCGGCGCAGCAGGCGGTCGTGCAGGGACTTGAGAAAGCCGTTTTCGCCATCGAGGCTGAAGGGGAGTTCAGGGATCAGCACGAAATTCACATCGCTCATTGCCAGCGCCGCCTGGCAGGCGATGAAGCCGGAATGCCGGCCCATCAGCTTCACAAGGCCTATGCCGTTGGGCCCGCCCTTTGATTCGGCGTGCGCCGCCACCAGCGCGCTGACCGCAACGGAGCAGGCCGTCTGGAACCCGAAACTTTCGTCCACGAACAGGATGTCGTTGTCGATGGTTTTGGGGATGCCGACCACCGCGATGCGCGCCTTGCGCCGGGCGATCTCTTCCGTGACGGCCTGCGCGCCGCGCAGGGTTCCGTCGCCGCCGATGACGAACAGGATGTTGATCCGCATGTTCTCCAGGCAGTCCGCTATTTCGACGATATCCTGGCGGCCGCGCGAGGAGCCGAGGACGGTTCCGCCGTTGTCCTGGATGCCGTCCACGAAGTCCGGGGTCAGCTCCACCACGTCGTGCCCGTAGCGGGCTATAAAGCCCTGGTAGCCGTACTTGAAGCCGGCGATGTGCCTGATGCCGTAGGTGAAATGAAGCTGGCGGACCAGGGACCTGATGACTTCATTGATGCCCGGGCACAGCCCGCCGCAGGTCACGATCCCGACGTTGGTCTTCGACGGGTCGAAAAAAATCTTTTCGCGCGGCCCGGCAAGCTCGAAGGAAGGCTGTTCCCGCAGGTCCAGCGACTCGGGCCCCGCCCGGTCAATGACGGCCTTGTGTAGAAGCGTTTGGGAATCATTGATGAAAAGGATTTTCTGGACCTCTCTGCCCATGTGCCGGGCGAGAGGGGACGCGATGCGGCACGGGCCGAGGTTGGAAATCAGGGTGTCCCCGGGCTTAAGAACGGGGTCCTTGATCGGCGTAATCTCCGCTGTCTTCAAGCTGGGCATATCGTCTCTCCGTTCCGTTTCGGCATCGTGGGTGAAGTTAATTTTCGGGCTCGGGCGGGATCGGGGTGATGACGGCCTCTCCGGCCTTGAAGGTCTTGAATATTCCCGGCGCCACTTCCACCTCGGTATCGCCGTTGGCATACCTTTCCTTGAGCACGCCCTTGGCGGTCTGTTCCGGGGCGGGCCCCGTCCGCACTATGACGTTGGGAATGAACGGCACTGGCCGTGCGACCAGCTTTTCGTTAAGGATGATCGTCTTGTTGGCCGAAATATCGATGTTCTTCTTGAGATCGAAGAAGCCGGGCCGGGTGAGGTGCAGCAGCGCCTGGCCCTGCGGCAGGTTGTCTATCTTGAGCTCCTGCGAGGCGACGTCGCCCTGGAGGGCTTTGGTCCTGCCGTATTCCCTGCCGTCGATAAAAACGCTGACATCCGCCGGCTCGGTGACCAGGATTATGGCGCCGGTGTTTTTCGTCAGGCGGAGCTCCACCGTGTTGGTTTCCCCGGCCGCCAGGGTGTTGGTTTTGGTGGCCGCCTCGAAGCCGTTCAGCTCGGCGCGGAACGTGTAGGCGCCGGCCGGGAGAACGAGGTTGAGCGGCGACTCCCCGCGGAACGCGTCCTTTACGTAGATGCGCGCCTTGCCCGGAATGGAGTTCACCAACACGGTGGCCGGCAATGGGGCGAGGGTGATTTTCACTGCGCGCTTCTGCCCGGCCTGGACATCCACCTCCGTCCTGGCCGAGGCGTGGCCCTGGAGCGCGATCTCGATCACGTGCTTTCCCGGGGCGACAGAGGGGATTTCGCAGGGAGTCGCTCCGCTCGGCGTGCCGTCGAGCGTGACCAGGGCGCCGGCGGGGGTGGACGCGACGCTGATCTGGCCCATGCTGGAGGTCAGCTTGACTTCAACCTTCTGCGGAACGCGCCCGGCTACGTCTATGTCGCGGACCTGCGGCACGAACCCGGGCAGGGACACGGTTATCCGGTGTTTGCCGGTCAGGATGTCGCGGACCAGGACCGGGGTGCGGCCGCGGTTAGCGCCGTCTATCTGGACTTCGGCGCCCGCGGGAACCGAGTGTACGATGAGAAGGCCCTGGATCGGGGCGAGCTTGATCTCCTCCACGATCCGGCCTTCGGCGGCGATGGAGAGCGTCTTGCGCGCCTCAAAATAACCTTGCTTGCGGGCGGTGATGAGGTGCTCCCCGGTGCGGACGGAAGGCAGTGTTGTCGGCGAAATGCCGATGTCAATGCCGTCGAAATTGATGGCTGCCCCCGCGGGGTCGGTCTGTATGTAGACCTGCGAGCCGGGCTGCTCCGGTGGTGGCGCTGGCGGCCGGCAAGCCGAGAGGCCGAACAGGGCCGCGAAAAAGGCCGCAGGAAATGCAAGGTGATACTTTCGCGTCATTTCTTGATCCGCCGTTCAAATTCGATGCGCTTCCTCGATGCATACTGGTTGCGCTCGTCGTTCGAGTCCGGGATGATCTCCATGATGACCGACAAATGCTCGATAGCCTTCGACCAGTCCTTGATCCTGGCCGCGTGATCGGCCTGGAATTTTAGATCGTAAACTTGTTCCTTGAGCATGGCTTCGCACTCGGAAAGCAGCGCCATGGTTTCCCCGTAATCCGGCGGCTTTTCGGAGATCGGTTCGAGATACGCCTCGGTTTCGCGCAGCGCCCGTATGGCGAGAAACAGGTTCTCGTGCTTGATCTCGCGCTGGTCGTAGAGGTCGCGAGCCCGGAGCACCGCCTTGTGAGCGAGGTCCAGGCGGTCTTCCTTGGATATCGCGTCCGCCGACACGCCGAGGGCGCCGGCCGCCAGGTTTTCGACCGCCTTGCGAATCTCCTCGAACTGTTCGGGCTCTATCGCGTTTACCACGCGCACGCGGTGGTGGCGTGTCCCGTCGGTGATCGAAAGGTCCATGACCTCCCACACGTTTGGCGACTGTCCCTCCGCGGGCGAGGGCAGGTTGAAGAAGTCCGTCCTTTCGATCGCGCCGCGGAGCTCGAGCAGGGCGTCTTCGGAGACCGGCTTTTGCTGGTTGCCCGGGATGTGAACGCTGTTTTCAATGTCGTCCACTGCGGCGGATATCCTGTTCTCTTTCAAGTCCATGGCGTAGCGGAAAATGTTTTCCGGCGAAGCCTGGATTTTTTCATAGGTCAAAACCATGGACGGCGGCGGCGGCGGCGCCTGCTCCCGGCGCGCCTCAGGCTTGGGCAGAAGCACCGCGGCCAGGACAACGGCGCCGAGGCACAATGCTACTACGGCCAGGATGACGGAAAAGCGGGGCCGGCTCGAACGCGCGGCGGGTGGGGGCGGTTCGGGTTGGGTTTTGGCGGCTTTTGCCGGCGCTTCCGGAATATTGGAAAGCCGCGCGGATACCGGCGGAGGCGTTGATGCCGGAGGATGCTCCGTGGCGCCCGGGTCGGCGCGCTCCGGGGCTTTCTCGTCGAGGCAATCGTCAGACAGGACAAGCAGCGTGGTGTCGCCCAGGGTCAGCCTGTCGCCCGGCAGGATGCGGGATTCGGTCAACAAGGGCTTCTTATTGAGCAGCGACTGGTTCGCGCCGCCGAGGTCTTCGGCCCAAAGCCCTTCGCCCGGCTTGAAGAAGACGCGGCAGTGATACCGGGACAGCGCGGGGTCCTTGATGATGATGTCGTTGCTGGACGCGCGCCCTATGCGGGACCCATCGGCCTTGATAACAATCTCGCGGCCGCGGCCTGCTCCGTCCTCGATTATGAAATTGAACTTTTGGCCTGGCATGACGTCAGAATTCCAGCAGTTTCATTGCTGAGCGGGGGCGGATTCCGCCCATCTCATGTTTCCTCGTGTTTGGAATTGGAAATGCGCAGGTTTCGCTCGCTCAGATAGGTCCATGTCTTGACGAAGAGGAACATGGAGCCCAGCGCCATGGCCATTATGATCCAGAATCCGAACGGGCTTCCCGTCTTGTTATCGAACGGTATGTCCACGTTCATGGAGAACACGCTCACGACCAGGGTGGGGACCATGATGCTGATGGTGATGATGTTCAGGGTTTTCATCAACATGTTCAGGTTGTTGCCCACAATGGATGCCCGGGCATCCATGAGGCTGGCAAGGATGTTGGAGTAAATCTCCGCCTGCCTCCGGCACTGGTTGTTTTCCACGTGGATGTCGTCAAGCAATTCAATGCTCTCCGGGCTGAACCCGATCTTCGCCGCGTTCAGGCGCAGCTTCTCGATGAGCATTTCATTGGAGTTGATGGAGCTGAGATAGAACACCAGGCTCTTTTCCAGCGTGAACAGGTTGAGCAGGTACTTGTTGCCCATGGACGATCCGATTTTCCGCTCGAGCGAATCGGTTATCATGTTGATCACCCTAAGGTGCTCGAGGTAGTGGAATATGCAGCGGTATATCATGCGCAGCACCAGGTCTTGCAGCGAAACGATGCGGCTGAACATGCGCCCGTCGAAGAGCGGAAGGTCCTCACCGGATACGATCACCAGGCGGCCCTTGAATAGAAACACGCCCACCGAGGAGACCTTGAAAAGGAAGTGGTCGCGCGAGGAATAGTTGCGGGGCCGCTTGTAAATCATTGCAGCGTGGTCGGGCTCGAATTCCAGCCGGGCGAGTTCGTCCGGATCGAGCGCGGAAACAAGGGTATGTTCGTCTATCTTGAACTCGTCCAGCAGACGCCGCTTTTCGGCCTCGTCCGGGTTGATGAAGACTATCACGGCGCCGTCGCCGTTCCCGGTTTCCACGAGGCGATTGTCCGTCAGCTTGTATTGCCTGAGCATGCTAGTGGTCCGTTTCCGAAATTGAAACTGTCAAAGACTATCCCTGCGCCGCTGGTTTGTCAACGATTTCCCGGTTTCCAAAGGCGGGTTTCGGAATCCGCCTCTGCGCGGGCCGCCGGCGGGGGGCCGTGCGGATCCGGCCGTCAAAAGGCGAGCCTGCGCCCAATGCCCGCCCGGGCGTCGGCGCGCGCAACAGCAATTACCCGGCGCGAAGTCCCGCGAGCAGGCCCAGCGCCTTTGCCTTCAGCACCCATCGCCTTTCGCGTTGCAGCATGCGCCTGCGCTGCTCAGGGGTGTAGTCCTCGCCGCCGGCGAGGTGGTCGCAGCCATGCGCCACGTAGAGCGCCAGTTCGCACTCCGGCCCGCCCCGGCGCCCGGCTTTGCGGAGTGCCGGCTCGACGTTTACGAACACCTCAGCGCGGCCGGCGGCCTGGCCGGGCAATGCGGGATAGGACAGCGCGATGACGTCCGTGGCCGAGGATTTGCCGAACACGGATCGGTTGACCCGGGTAATTCCGGCATTGTCCGATATCGCCAATAATATCTCGTCAAGCTCGCCGGCAAAGCGGTGTTTGCGGCCTTGTTTCGGCCGGGCTCCGGAAGAGGCGCACGCCCAGAAAAACGCCAGGAGAGTTCGCATGCACTTCGGGTCGAGGCGCAGTGCGCGCTGGCGGTTACTGACCTTTGGTTTCATCCGGGGGATACGGGAGGCGTGCGTGAAGCATGTTGATGAGGGTGAAAATGAGCGCCTTGCGAACGGAAGTCAGTTCGGCAAGAGTGAGCGGGCAGGCGTCAAGCTGGCCATCCTCGATGCGCGAGGATAGAATTTCCTCAACCATGTTTTCAACATGGCCGGGCGATATTTTTTCCATGGAGCGCGAAGCGGCTTCGACGGCATCGGCGATGCAGAGGATGGCTGTTTCGCGGGTATTGGGCTTTGGCCCGGGATACCGGAACTGGTCCCGGCTCACGCGCGCTTCGCCGGCGAAATTGAGCTCCTGCTGGTGGCTGGCCTTGTGAAAGAAATAAGAGACCATGCCCGTGCCGTGATGCTGCAGGATGGCGTCGATCACGGGTTTTGGAAGCTTGTGGCTTCGCGCAAGGCCAAGCCCCTCCTTGACGTGCGCGGTGATGACAAGCGTGCTCATATTGGGCGTGAGGTGATCGTGGGGGTTGTCGGCGAGCTGGATGTTTTCGGTGAAGAATCCGGGTTTCACCAGTTTCCCTATGTCGTGGAAATACGCGCTCACCCGGGCAAGCAGCGTGTTGGCGCCCACGGCGTCGGCGGCGGCCTCCGCCAGGTTTGCAACCATCAGGCTGTGATGGTAGGTTCCGGGCGCTTCGATCGCGAGGCGCTTGAGGAGCGGGTGCTGCATGTCGCAAAGCTCAAGGAGGCTGATATCCGTCGTGATGCCGAAGACGAGTTCAAGGAGGGGCAGGAGGATGAGGGTTATAAGCGCGACAATGAAGCCGGAGGCGAGGCTGATGGCGGCGTAGTGGAGAATGGCCATTGCGGGCATTGCGTGAACGAGGGCGGCGCCTGTGGTGCACAGCGCGAAGACGGCGCCGATCCATATTCCTACGCCCATAATGCGGCGCCGCGTTCGAAACCGGCCGGCGGCGAGCAGGAGCAGGGCTGTGGCGGCAAACCCGGCGGCGAAGATTTCAATCCGGTAGTGGGCGTAGATTGAGGCCGCGAACGCGGTCCAGAAGCCGGCGGCCAGGGCTGGAACACGGCCGGATAGTACTGCCGCGAGCATGGGCGCAAGGGCCACGGGCATAACGAGATAGGACGCGTGAGCAGGCAGGTGGTCGCGGATCAGGATCGAGACAACGCTCCACTTGCACAGGGCGAGCGTCACGCTGGTGACGACCAGGAAAAGGAGCGATGCCGGACGGTCCCGGAAAATCCCGGGCTGCAGAAGCCAGAGAATTCCTACGCAGCCGATCCATCCTATGAACAGCAAAACCGCATTGCCGCCGGCCGCGGCGATGCGCTCAGCCAAGGAGGCGCGCGCGCGCAGCGCGGCGTCGTGAAGGCTGAGAAGGTCGCGGTCTTCCCCGGTTATCATATGCCCCTGTTCGACAAGCACCGTTCCGGCGCGGATGAGGCCGTCCGGGCCGGGGCGGCCGCCGGGCGAATCCGGGGCGGAAAAATCAACGGCGGCCACGATTGCGGAACGGGCGGTCTGTCCAACGCCCGGGCGCAGGCCGTTCCGGCCGCCTCCGGCAAGGCTGAAGCCCCATGCCGCGAGCCACGCGAGCGCGAGAATGAACCAGCCCGACTGGTTTCGGAGCAGGGCCAGGACGTTTAGGGCAAACGCTCCAGCGGCCGGTTTTCGGGCGTTGGAGCCGCCCCGGCCGGGCGCGGTTTTGAGTGAGGCTTTCAGCTTGAACATGGTGTCCGGTGCCCCGCGTCAGGCGGATGCCAGGTATTGCTCAACGGCCCTTGAAAGGGCAGTGTAGGTTTTCTCCCTGCGATCCGGGTCCCGGTCAAGGGTTGTGACCCGGAAGCCGGGCAGCGGGGATTCGAAATCGGTGGCCGGAACCACGCATATCCCGGTGGACGCCAGCAGATAAAATGCGAACCGCTTGTCGGGAGGAAACCCCGGCGCCGAGACCGCGCGCTCGATGAAGTCGCGGGCCGGCGCATGCGCGATGGGAAGCGACTGGCGTGAATTCAGGACGCCCTCCTTGAAGACGGGCAGCATGTAAAAGGCGCCGTGAATGGGGCGCACCGAAAGCCCGCGCGTGCTTCCGAGAAGGGCGGCAATGCGGTTGCTGGCCGCTTCGAGCTCGCGGTTGTTGGAATCGAGCCAGGCCGCAAATTCCGGATGGTCGTATATTCGCGGCACAACGATCTGCGGCAGGGTTGTGGCGCACACTTCCACCAGCATCCGCTTTCGGAGGCTGTCTGCGAAGTCGCGGAAATCGGGGTCCATATCCGTGTTGTGAAACTCCATCCATCCACAGCGGCCGCCGGGCCAGGGGACGTCCTTTGATACTCCGCGCAGCACGATGAGCGGGACGCGGCCGGCGGCCAGCTCGATCAGGTGCACGTGGGCGCTGCCGTTGAAAACCATCCGGAAATAGACTTCATCCGAGATAAGCATGAGGTGGTGGCGCTCGGCGAGGCGGACAACAGCCTCAAGTGTTTCGCGCGAATATACCGCCCCTGTGGGGTTGTTCGGATTGATCAGGAGGATTGCGGCCGCTTCCGGGTGCTCTGCGACTAGGCGTTCCATGTCCGCCATGTCGGGCGCCCAGTCCCGTTCAGGGTCCGTGCGGTAGCCGATGCATTCCGAGCGCGCGAAAAAGCGTTCCATGGAAATGTGCGCCGGGTAGCCGGGCAGGGGCTGCAGGACGCGCGCGCCCGGCGCCATCATCTGGTATAAAACGGCTATTGCGGAGCCCAGCCCGTTGAAAAAAAGGACATCCTCGAAATCGAGGCGGGACGCCGGGCAGTGGCGGCGGACGTATTCCGCCACCCATTTCCTGGTCTGGATATTACCCCGCGAATGGGTGTAGGCAAAGGCCGCGTCGTCATGTTCCAGGGCATCCGCAAGTATGCGCTTCATGAAAGGGGGCACTTTCCAGCCCTTTGCCACCGGGTCGCCAATGTTTTCTCCTATGAATCGGAAGCCGGGGATGAGCGCCTGCAGTTTCTGGGCGAGCTCGACCAGCTCGCGGATGCCGTAGCGCAGAAGGCTGACATCCGGATGCGCAACTTTTTTTCTCATGTCATTTCCTTAAAGCGGCGGAACAGCTGCCGCCGCGGGTGATTTCACAATGACTTTAGCGCTTCGCGGAGCTGGACCCAGAGCTCGTCAAGCGGCTGCGGAATGACCTTTACGCCGCCCAGGACGGCCAGGAAATTCGTGTCCCCCTCCCAGCGCGGCACAACATGCATGTGGACGTGGTCAACCAGGCCGGCGCCCGCGGCGGCGCCGATGTTGATCCCGATGTTGAAGCCGTCCGGCTGGTGCGTTTTGCGCAGGATCGAGCAGGCGAGGCCGGCAAGCTCGGTCATTTCGCAGCGCTCCGCGGGGGTCATGCCGGCAAAATCGCCCACGTGCCGGTAAGGCGCGGCCATGAGATGGCCGTTGTTGTAAGGGTATCGGTTCAGAAGAAGCGCGCAGGTTTCGCCGCGTTTCAGGACCATGTTCTTTTCGTCCTGCTCCGCCTGGAAAAGGTCGCACATGAAACAGCCCGGCTGCCTGGAGTTCAATATGTACGACATGCGCCATGGCGCCCAGAGCCGTTCCATTGGGACACCCTGTTGTTAGCTTGATTTTTGTTCTGATACGGGCTAAAAGGTAGCACATTGCCCCTGTCATATTCAAGAGGCTTTTTTTCGACATGCCGCCAACAAATCCGGAAAAGACCAGGAAGCAGACATCGGTCTACCTTCTGCACGGCGATGATGAGTATCCCATGGCCGAACGCGCGAAGGCCCTGCTTCGGGCTCTGGCGCCGCGTGACGATCAGTCACTGGGCGCTGAGATCGTTGACGGACGGGCCGAGACCGGCGCCGGGGCCGCGGCGGCCGTCCGGCGATGCCTGCAGGCCGTGGCCACGCCGGGCCTTTTCGGAGGACGGAAGGCGGTCTGGTTTCGCGATCCCAACTACCTGGT
>JAAZAB010000433.1 GCA_012514555.1 Lentisphaerota bacterium | reverse complement strand
GGTTCGTCAGCGCCCGGGCGCCATATCGCGCCGGCAAGGTCAGGCCCATGGACCCGGGCCTGCTCCGCTCCTGCGTGCGCGACATTGACGACGTATCCCTGCTCATCTCCGAGATCGAGAAGGACGGCAAGGGCATCCCCGTACTGCTGCGCCACTACCTCAAGCTCAACGCAACCATCCTCAGCTTCAACGTGGACAAGGATTTCTCCAGCGTCGTGGACGGGCTCATCCTTGTGAACCTGACCCGGACCGACCCAAGGCTAATGCGCCATTTCGTGGGCGCGCGCGGCTATGAGGCGTTCGTCAAACACCATGGAATCGCCTCCGCCGACACTGCCGGCGCGCCCGGCGCCCCGCCGCCCTCATAATGCCATGTCCCATGCCCAAGGGAGGGGATCGCTGTTTTGACGCCCGCTTGGCGGCATGGCGCCGCCGCGAGGCGTGAGTGCGGGCTTGCGCCGGGCGAGTCCCGATTTGGCCCCGATCACTGCTCAACCGCCTTCAGTTCCTCGGACCGGTCGGCGGCCGCGGCAGCGGCATCCGCGCCCTCTATCGGCAGCTTGACAAAGAACTCGGAGGTCAGGTCGATCTGCGCGCGGCCGGCGGCCAGGCTGCAGTCAAGCAGGTGCCCGCCCGATTGCCGGTCATCGCTGAGGAAATGAAGATGCCAGCCCGGCACGTTGAACGCCCTGGCCAGGTCCGGGCACCAGAAGCCGACAAGCGTGCCCTTTATGGCGCTGCGCTCGAACACGGGCTGGGTCTTTGTCACCTCCGCCAGCTTCGGATACGGCTTTGCCTGTTTCGGAACGCTCCGGTATTTCACCGATGCAAATGCGCCGTCTATCCGGACGGCATAAAAAACCGTCTTGCTCGCAAGCCTGGCGTCGAGCGCGGCCTTGAGCGCATCCAGCGAAGGCTGGGCCTTCAGGTCGAGCGTTTCATCCGCCTGGAAGAAAGTGACGCACGCAAACGGCGTGGTCATGGCATCGAAAGCGGGCCGCACCTTTCCGTCGGCCATGGCCTGGTATGCCGCGCCATCGAGAATGACGGCCTCGCCGTCCACCTTGTCGAAGGTCCCTATGCCGGTGTCCCCGAATTCCCTGAGATCCCCGACGGTCATCATCCCGTCAAAGCCGCCGTCCAGCAGCACGTTGATCGTGGAGACCTGGAACAGCACGTCCTTGCCGGCCGGCGCCTCCGCGCCCAACGCCGACGCCCCGGCCAGCAGCGCGACCGCGACAGCCAATACCGAGCTGCATGCTCTCATGCGAAATCCCTCCCGCGTGTTGAAATAAAGCCGCTGCCCAGGCAGACAGGATTCAGGAGTCAGAACAACTTGCAAATATGCCTCCAACTGGCATCCGCATCCTGGCTCCCGGCTGCCTGAACGGTTTCAACAAAACATATCCCTGCCGGCCAAAAGATGCAATCCCGGATTTTGCGATCGGTCAGAGTGCGCCGGATGCAAGGCGCAGCGGCTTCGAAGAGCGAGCCCTCCGCTCTCCAAGAGGAACGCATCCGGCGCCTCTTCTGTAGCGCGCCACGGCGTGGCGCGATCGGCCGCGCATACGGCGGCCGAGGCCGTTCGCCCCCAGGCGGATGATCAAGTCGGAAGGTGCCGGGTGTAGCCGCGCCGCTGTGCGGCGCGCCTCTCCTCATCAAACGGCCGCCGGGACGGCCGCGCTCCCAGAGGCTGCGAAATCGCGCCACACCGTGGCGCGCTACAGAAGAGGCAAGCGCGTTCCCTCTGGAGAGCGAACGGACCCGGCCGACGGAGAACAGATTGTCTGTCCCCATGGCTCTTTTGAAATGTGTCAATCTACAGCCGGACGAGACATTACAATCGAATATCCAATAACCAACAAGGAACAAGGGGGGCGCCGCAAAAATGCCGCCGGGCCGGCTCTCAGACCGCCCGGCACGCGCACTCCCTGCCCTGCCCGATTCCGACCAGCCGCGGCGGCCGGGCCAGGCATTCAGGCCGGGCCAGAGGGCATCGCGGATGAAACGCGCAGCCCGTCCAATCCGCCGCCTCGGCCGGCGCGTCGAAGGGCGATTCCGCGGCGCCGGGCGCGCTCTTGGCCGGAGCCCGGTCCACGTCGGGAACGGAGTCAAGCAGGCTCCGCGTGTACGGGTGCGCCGGCGCGCCGAAGATAGCGTCAGCGGGCCCGGATTCCACAACGCGCCCGCGGAACATGACGGCCACGCGGCTGCAAAGGTACCTGACAACGGCCAGGTCGTGCGCGATGAAAAGCAGGGCCAGCCCCATGCGCGCGCGCAGCTCGCGCAGCAGGTTCATGATCTGTGCCTGGACGGACACGTCGAGCGCGGACACCGGCTCATCGGCCACCAGCAGCGCCGGCGCCAGGGCCAGGGCGCGGGCAATGCCGATCCTCTGGCGCTGGCCGCCGCTGAACTCGTGCGGATAGCGGCCGGCGCACTCCGGGCCGAGCCCCACCTGTTCCAGCAACGCCCTCACCCTGTCCGCGCGCGCTCTCCTGCCGCACAGCCGGTGGATGAGCAGGGGCTCCTCCAGGATGGCGCCCACGGACATGCGCGGGTTGAGCGATCCGACCGGATCCTGAAACACCATTTGCGCGCGCCGCCTGAATTGCCTGGCTTCGGCGGCGCTCAGCGAGCTGATGTCCCGGCCGTCGAACAGGATCGAGCCCGACGCCGGCCGCAGCAGGCCGAGCACGGCGTGCCCGAGCGTCGTCTTGCCCGAACCGCTTTCGCCAACCAGGCCGAGGCTCTCGCCCGGCTCGACATGGATCGAGACCCCGTCAACGGCGCGAAGCGCGCGGTTCCGGCCGGAGCGGTATTCCACGATCACATTCCGCGTTTCCAATAGTGGCATCGCACTCCCCGTTCGGCGTCAATCCGGGCCAGGCCCGGGCTCTCGTTTTTGCAGCGCGCGTCCGACACGGGGCAGCGCGGGTGAAATCTGCAGCCCGGCGGAGGCGAGCTCAATCCCGGCACGCTGCCCGGAATGCCCTCCAGGTCCCCGCGCCCGCTCAGGCGCGGCACGGCCTTGAGCAGGCCGCGCGTGTAGGGATGCGCCGGGTTCCGCAGCACCGCTTCCGTCGGCCCATTTTCAACAATCCGCCCGGCATACATCACGTTGACCCGCGCGGCGACCTTGGCGACAAGCCCCAGGTTGTGCGTGATCAGAAGGATCGCCATGCCGAACTCCGCCTGCAATCGGACAAGCAGCGCGAGTATCTGCGCCTGGATGGTCACGTCCAGCGCCGTGGTCGGCTCATCGGCCACCAGCAGCCGGGGCCGGCATGCCAGGGCCATCGCAATCATCACCCGCTGCTGCATGCCGCCGCTCAGCTCGTGCGGCCAGGCGCGCAAACGCGAGGCCGCGCAGGGAATCCCGACCGTCTTGAGCAGGTTCGCGGCCTCGGAGTCCGAGTCCGCTTCCGGCCGATGCAGGCGCAGTGCCTCGCGGATCTGGGCGCCAACCGTCAACACCGGGTTGAGCGACGTGGCCGGCTCCTGGAAAACATAGGCGATCTCTCCGCCACGCGCGCGCCGGAGCGCGGACGGCGAAAGGGCGAGCATGTCCCTTCCGCCAAACGTCACGCGCCCGCCGGCGATCCGTGCGGCGGGCGGCAGCAGGCGCGCCAGCGCCAGCGCGGTCAGGCTCTTGCCGCAGCCGCTCTCGCCAACCAGCGCGACGGTCTCGCGCCCGCGAATAGTGAAGCTGGCGCAGTCCACGGCCCGGGCCGGCGCGCGCGCATCCCCGAACTCCACGCACAGCCCGTCCACGCTCAAAAGCGGAGCGGCCTCATCCGTCATGGCCGCCTGTGCCCCCTTGGTCATTCCCGTGGCCCTCCGGACCGGCAAGCGCGTGCATGGCAATGCCGGCCGCCACCGACGCGTTCAGCGACCCGATGCGGCCCCGCTGCCGGATCGCGGCAACGTGGTGCGCGCTGTTCAGAATGAACTGGCCCACCGACCGGTGCTCTCCTCCAACAACAAGCGCAACCGGCCCTGCAAGCCGGCCGGCGGCCAGGGCGTCGAAATCCTCGCGCCCGTCCTCGTCAATGGCAATAACAGTGTATTTGTGTTCCAGCAGCAGGCGCAGGCAGGCGTTCGCGGCCCGGTCGCGCGAGATACAAAGGTGCTCCGCGGCGCCCGCCGAGGCCTTGACCACCGAGGGATACACGAACGGCACGCCCTTGTCCGGCAGCATCACGCCCGTCCATCCGAACACCTCGGCGCTCCTGAGAATGGCGCCAAGATTCTGCGGGTCCTCGATGTTGTCCGGCAGCAGCAGCCGCGGCCGGCCCAGCAACTGTTCGGCGGGAACGTAGGGATAGGGCCCGGCTTCCAGCGCCACGCCCTGGTGCTCCTTTGTCTTGCACGCCTGGAAAAGGCGCCCTCGATCCGCGGTCTCGATAGGCACGCCCGCGCGCGCGAAGGCCGACACGAGGCGCTTCATGCGCGGCGCCGAGGCCGCGGAAGTCTCAAGAAGGGCGCGCCCAAACCGGCGGCGCCCGGCAAGAAGCGCCTCGAGCACAGGATTGATCCCGTACAGGACTTCCATACTGTCCGGCCCGCCCCTGGCATGCGTTGCCGCCGCGTTTGCGTTCATCTTTCTTTCTCCATCAAATCCACGCAGAATATGCTCCGCGCCCGGTCATGTCCATGTCTTTTTTTGCCTTGGAGCCGCGGGACAAGCGGGCCGATGCCGCCGTTCTTGACTCAGCAATGGGCACTTCGCAATGCCGCGTTTATTGTCTTGAGTTTCGGCCGAAGCGGTGGTGTAATGCGATTTTTTCTTTAGCGGCAACAAACGGCAAAATCGAATTTCATCCTTTTTCCGGAGGCCATGATGATCAATATAGCCGTAATGACGTTCATGTATCGCGGCAACATCGACAAGGGCGAGCTGACCCACGAGGACCTGGTCAAGCTCTGCGCCGCGGGCGGCGCAAAGGGCCTGGAGGCGTTTGACCGGGACTTTGTCGACAAGCCCAGCCTGCTGCCCCTCTATAAAAAGCTGCTGGCGGACAACGGCATGACCATGCCTGTGGTGGACGTGATCACCAACCTGGTCTACGGCAACGCCGCGCAGAAGCAGAAGGGCATCGACGATTTGCGCCGGGGCCTGGACATCTGCGCGGAGCTGGGCTCGGAAATCGCCCACGTGGCGGGCCACAGCCCCGTCGAAGGGGTCACGCTCGACGACGCCCGGAACATGATCGCAGACACCCTGGCGGCGCACGCGCCCATGGCCAAGGCCCGCGGGCTGACCCTGGGCATCGAGGACTTCGACCCGTCGCCCACGCTGATCTGTTCAGCCGCCGACTGCCTGGCTATTCTCAAGCGCGCCAAGGGCACGGTCAAGCTCGTGTTCGACACCGGCAACTTCATGGCGGCCGGCGAGAGCGCCGAAAGGAATCTCCCGTTGATGTACGATCACATCTGCAGCTTCCACGTCAAGGACTACGGCCGCGACCCCGCAAACCCGTCCCGCCGCAAGGCGTTTCCCCTAGGCAAGGGCGAAGTCCCGAACGCGGCCGTGCTTGCAGAGGCGGTCCGGCGCGGTTTCAGCGGCTGGATGGCGCTGGAGTCGCTTGCGGGCGAGCCGCCGCGCAAGGCCATTCCGTCCGACCTGGCCACGCTCAAGGGCTGGCTGAAAATGGCCTAGCCGTTCGGCTGGAAAAAAGGCTTTTAACGATTCAGCGTCTCTTTGCGACGAGGGCGCCGATGGCCCCGAGCTGCCTGACAAACGCTCCGGGAATCAAGCCATTCTCCTGAACCCGGATTTTGCGATTGGTCAGAGTGCGGCAGATGCAAGGCGCAGCGGGTGAAGGCGTATTGACATACTCCGAACCCGCTACAACACAGCAGATGCCGCACCATGGCCAATCCCTCGTGGTTTGAAAAATGAACTTCTTTTACAACAGCTCACCCGCACTTTTTCGCGCATGGTAATTCAAACGCAATGCAGTTGTAAAAGCCTGATGGTTTACCGGTTATAAGCATCGTTCATTTTTCAAACGCAAAATCCGGGCTGAATCGGCACATCCCAACCGCGCCTGATCATCCACGCAGGGCGCCGGAGAGCTCGCGCACAAGGCTTTCGAGCCGCCCCTGCCGGGCCGCCTCGACCAGCGCGCTCCCAACCACCACGGCATCCGCATGCGCCGCAACGGCCCTTGCCTGGACGCCGTTTCCAACGCCGAACCCGGCGGCTATCGGCAGCTTTGTGCAGCGCCGCAACGCCTCGATGTGCTCCTTCATGTCCGGGGCCGCTTCCGCGCGCAGGCCGGTGACGCCCTTGACCATGATGTAATACACAAATCCGCCCGCATCGCTCAGGATTTCGCGCATGCGCGGCTCCGGAGTCGTCGGCGCAACCAGCGGGATAAAAAAGAGAGAGCGCGCCGCCAGGAGGGCCCGGAATTCAGAGGCTTCCTCAAAGGGCAGGTCCACCGCCAGAAAGCCGTCAACGCCGGCGGCAGCCGCCTCGTCTGCAACGCGCTCGTATCCCCGGTGAAACAGCGGGTTCGCGTAGCTGAACAGGATCATGGGCGCGTCCGATGCAGCCCGCAGGCGCCCGGCCATGCCGATGATCCCGCCCAGCGTCGCGCCCGCGCCGAGCGCCCGCGCGCCCGCGGCCTGGATCGCCGGGCCGTCCGCGGTCGGATCCGAGAACGGCACGCCGATCTCGAGGAGGTCCACCCCGCTTTCAAGGGCCGCGAGCATGTTCCGCTCGGAAACAGCCATGCCCGGATCGCCGGCGGTCAGGAAGCCGACAAGGGTTTTGCGCCGCTCCTTTTTCGCCGCTTCAAACATCAGTGTAATCCGGTTCATGCGCGCGATTCCTTTGCCTTGTATGCCAGGATGTTGTCAAGGTCCTTGTCGCCCCGGCCGGACAGGCAGATTGCAATCAAGCCGTCCTCCGGCAGCGTTACCGCCAGCTTCTTCGCCTCGGCCACGGCGTGGCTCGACTCGAGCGCCGGTATGATGCCCTCCAACCGGGTCAGGTCTTCGAACGCTTCCAGCGCCTCGGCGTCCGTTATGCTTACATATTTCACGCGCCCCGTCCTCGCCCAGAGCGCATGCTCGGGCCCGACGCCGGGATAGTCCAGCCCGGCGCTGATCGAGTGCGCGTTCAGCACCTGGCCGTCGCCGTCCTGGAGGACATACGACTTGCTTCCATGCAGGATTCCCACCTGCCCGCCGCCAATGCTGGCCGCGTGCTTGCCCGTGGCTATGCCGTACCCGGCCGCCTCCACGCCCACAAGGCGGACCGAAGCGTCATCCAGGAACGGGAAGAACATGCCGGCCGCGTTGCTGCCGCCGCCCACGCAGGCCAGCACCAGGTCCGGCAGGCGTCCGGCCTGTTTCAGCGCCTGCTCCCGCGCCTCGCGCCCGATGACGCTCTGGAAATCGCGCACCATGGCCGGGTACGGGTGCGGGCCCGCGACCGTTCCAATGACGTAAAAGGTGTCGTCCACGCGCGAGACCCACGCGCGCATGGCCTCGCTCATGGCGTCCTTGAGCGTGGCCGTGCCGCTGCTCACCGGCTGAACGCGCGCGCCCAGGAAGCGCATGCGCTGGACGTTCGGCGCCTGGCGGCGGATATCCTCCTCGCCCATGTAGACCACGCACTCCATGCCGAACAGGGCCGCGGCTGTGGCCGCGGCCACGCCGTGCTGGCCCGCTCCGGTCTCAGCCATGAGTTTCGTCTTGCCCATCCGCCGGGCCAGCAGCGCCTGGCCGATCGTGTTGTTGATCTTGTGCGCGCCGGTGTGGTTCAGGTCCTCGCGCTTGAGATACAGCTTCGCGCCGCCGTACGCGCCGGTCAGGCGCCTTGCGAAATAGAGAGGGGAGGGCCGGCCCACGTAATCCCTCAGGACGGCGTTGAATTCCTCCCAGAACGCCGGGTCGGCCGACGCGGCGCGATACGCGCGCTCCAGTTCGAGCAGCGCCGGCATGAGCGTTTCCGCAACATAGCGCCCGCCAAATTCGCCGAAATGTCCGGCAGCATCAGGTCCTTGTTTCATCGTCTCATCTCCGCGTTACTTTCCGCTCCGCAACTCCCGGCCCGCGAACGGCCCGGATGAACGCCCTGATCCTTTCCTGATCCTTCTTCCCGGGCGAGCGCTCCACCCCGCCGGACACGTCCACGCCGGCGGGCCGCACCTCCGCGACCGCCGCAGCCACGTTTTCCGGCGTCAGCCCGCCGGCAAGCATGACCTGCCGCTCCCGCGCAAGAACGGCCGCCGCGGCCCAATCCGCAACCCGGCCCGTTCCCCCGTATTGCCGCCCCGGCGCAAAGGCATCCACCACCAGCCGCGCGGCCTTCCATTCCGAAGGATCGGGAGAGGGCCGCCCTTCCCGGAACGACACGGAGCGCCAAAGCCGCGCAGGATAACCGGCGAACGGCCCGGGCAATTCGCAGCCGTGCAACTGCACCGCCCAGAGGCCGCATTGCCGCGCCACGGCAAGCGCCTCGCAGGGCGTAACGTTGACAAAAACCCCGACTGCCCGGACGCCGCCTCCCAGGCGCGCCACGATCGCCTGCGCCGCGGCCGGCGTCACATGCCTCGGAGACCCCCGGTGAAAGACAAACCCGAGGTAGTCGGCGCCGGCGGCGAGCGCGAATCGGGCGTCTTCAAAACAGGTCAGGCCGCAAATCTTGATCTCCACACGGGCCGGCAAGAACGGAAACCCTGTCATTTCTGCCGGTGCGGCGCCTGGTGCGGGGCCAGCATGCTTCCCAGCAGGATCGAAGGATTGCTCGATCGCAGCAGCGACTCGCCTATCAGGAACCCGCGATAGCCCAGTTCTTCCAGCTCCTCTATGTCCGCCCGCGTCTTCACCCCGCTCTCGGAAATGGCTATCCTCTCCGGCGGAATCACCGGCGCCAGGCTGCGCGACACCGCCAAATCGACCTTGAGCGTCCGCAAATTGCGGTTGTTCACCCCGATAATGGCCCTGGACAGGGGCAGCACCATCTCCAGCTCCTCCTCGGTGTGCACCTCCACGATCACATCTAGTCCAAGGGCGAGCGCCACCACGTAGAGATCCCGCATCAGGTGAAAATCCAGCGCCGCGGCTATCAGCAGCACAACATCCGCGCCCAGCGCAACGGACTCGTACAGCTGGTATTCCTCGCAGATAAAATCCTTTCTCAGGATCGGCAGGTCCGAGCTCTTGCGGACATCCGCAAGGTGCGAGTCGCTGCCCATGAAGAAATGCGGCTCGGTGACCACGGACAAGGCGATCGCTCCGGCCTTCTCGTAAAGCCTTGTTATGGACACGGGATCGTATTTCTCCACTATGACACCTGCCGAAGGGCTCGCCTTCTTCACTTCCGCGATGATCCCCGGTTTTTTCCCCGGCCCGCAGCGCAGCAGACAGGCCGCCAGGCTCCGGCGCTCGCGCGCCTTTAAGGCCTCCCGCCGCACGGCCTCCAGTGGCGCCTTTTCCATCATCATCCGGACATCCTCGCGGCGCCGCGCGGTTGCCGTTTCTATAAAAGCCGTCATGGGTTCCTCTCCATGTAGCCTCCAGGGCATCCAACCGCCGTATGGTGGCACAATCTCGTTCAAATGTAAACATCGGACTCCCCGGCGTCACGCTTCAACCC
>JAAZAB010000432.1 GCA_012514555.1 Lentisphaerota bacterium | reverse complement strand
TGACTAACTTTCCTGTCCTGGTGATCCTCACCAACACCACGGCCGGGGCCGGCTTCGATTTCTCCTCGGACTTTCTTTCGCCGCCCTATAAGGATTTGCGGTTCGCGGCGGCCGATGAGGTTACCCCGCTCGACTTCGAGGTCGAATCGTGGGACACGGACGGCAGGGCGCATGTCTGGGTGCGGGTGCCGGAACTCGCGCATGGCCTGAAGATATATGCGCTTTGGGGGAAACTCGGCGTCGCCGCGCCGGAGTGCACAACCAACGGCGCGGTATGGTCCGGCGGGTATGTCGGCGTCTGGCACATGAACGAGAGCCCCGCGGGCGCGGCCCCGCAGATTCGCGACAGCACGGAGTTCGGCAGTCACGGCACGTGCAACGGGGGCATGACCGCGTCCGACCTGGTGCCGGGAATGGTCGGAGGCGCGCTGGATTTTGACGGCGCGAACGACTACGTGAATTGCGGAAACCACGCGCGCCTTGAGCCCGCGCGCGTGACCCTTTCAGCGTGGCTCAAGGTGACGGGGAATGGCACGCATTCCGACGGCAATATGGCCGTGTCCAAGGGGCGCTTGGGCAGCTCGCCTTACATGGCGTGGTCGCTGAGGAACCACCTGACCAACAAGAAAGTCGGGGCGTCGCTGGGCCTCGGCGGAAGCGAGTACATACCTTACAGTTCCGCGTCCGCCTTTTCGACGGCCATGCCGTTTGCCCATGTCGCGCTGACCTTCAATGGCTCCTCCTACTGCCTCTTCGTGAACGGCGTCCGGGATGTCTCGGTCGGGAACTCCAACCCCATCAACTACGCGCAAACCGACCGCACGCTCCACATCGGGCATTGGGGCTTGTCTGGGTGGCTGCGCCAGTTCCAGGGGCTAATTGACGAGGTCAGGGTGAGCGAGGTGGCGCGCTCTTCAAACTGGATATGGGCATGTTATATGAACACGGCCTCAAACGCCTTGTTCAATTCCTATGGGAATCCGGAATTCCAGGGCGGACCACGGGTGACGAATGTCAATTCCGTGTCTGAGAATGAGTTCATGACGCTGAACGGGTGTTTACTTTCAACCGGCATGGACGCGAACGTATCGGCCGCCGTGTTCTGGGGCACGAACGACGCCGGGCGAAATGCGGAAGGCTGGGCAAACACGAACGTGATTGACGGAATTGTTGCCGAAGGCCCATTGAGCGTGGATGTTTTTCCGGACAAAGTCGGGCAGCTCTACTATTTCCGGTTCTCCGCCTCGAACAGTTTCGGCCGGTCCTGGGCCAGCCCGGCCCACGATTTCAGATGGTGGGCGCATTTCCGGACGGGCCTAGTGTTTTCCACTTGGTGATGGGAACGAAACGAGCCATGTCAGCTCCGTGAGACCTTAATTAAAGGAATTCCAGCCATGAAATCTGCAAGGCCGGCCGCCGCCGCAACCGTCCCGGATTGGGAAAACCCGCGCCTGGTCCACGCCAAACGTCTGCCGGCCCGGGCGTATTTCATTCCCTGCGCTGACGCCGAGTCCGCGCGGCTCGGCGATCGGGCCGCGTCCGCGCGGTTCCTGCTCCTGAACGGGGCGTGGTCGTTTCGCCTCTCGCCCTCGCCGGCCGAAACGCCGGCGGGCTTTGAAAGCCCTTCGTTTGACGACTCCGGCTGGGAGTCCATTCCCGTGCCGATGAGCTGGCAGATGCGCGGCCATGACAAGCCCCACTACACGAACGTGGTCTACCCGTTCCCCGTGGACCCGCCACGCGTGCCGGCGGAAAACCCCACCGGCTGCTACCGCCGCGAATTTTCACTGCCTGACGCCTGGAATGGCATGGTTGTCGCGCTGCGCTTCGAAGGCGTGGACTCCTTTTTCGAAACGTGGGTCAACGGGAAGTACGCGGGCTGCAGCAAGGGCAGCCGCCTTCCCGCCGAGTTCGACGTCACTTCCCTCGTCAAGCCCGGGGCCAACACCATCGCGGTGCGCGTAATGAAGTGGTCGGACGGCTCATACCTGGAAGACCAGGACATGTGGTGGCTCAGCGGGATTTTCCGCGATGTCTATTTGTTGGCGCGGCCGCGAACGCGCCTGGCCGATTTCGCGGTGCGCTCCGATTTCGATCCCGCCTGCCGCGATGCCGTCGTGTACCTCGACGCCCGCCTCGCAAACGCGGGGAAAACCGCGTCCGCCTCCGCTCTTGAAGCAGTGCTCTTCGATCCGGACGGCGCCGTGGCCGGCTCGGTCGCATCGGGAGTCCGCCGCATCGCCGCGGGGCAGGAGATCGCCTTCACCCTGAACTGGAAGGTCCCGGGCGCGCGCGCCTGGACCGCCGAGACGCCCAGCCTTTACACGCTCCTGCTTACGCTGCTCGACGACAAGGGCCGCGTCCTGGAGGCCGTCTCCCAGGCCGTGGGCATACGCAAGGTGGAAATACGGGGCCACGTGTTTCTCGTGAACGGTAGGCCGGTCAAGATCAAGGGCGTCAACCGGCATGAGCATCACCCCGACCTCGGCCGCGCCGTTCCCCTTGAAAACATGGTCCGCGACATACTGCTCATGAAGCGCCACAATATCAACGCCGTCCGCACCTCGCATTACCCGGACGACCCGAGGTGGTACGATCTCTGCGACAAATATGGCATCTACATCGTTGACGAGTGCGATATCGAAACGCACGGGTTCGGCTACGACATTGACCTCCAGCCCGCGCGCCAGCCGGTTTGGGAAAAGGCGTTCGTGGACCGGATGGAGCGCATGGTCATGCGCGACCGGAACCATCCTTGCGTGATCATGTGGTCACTTGGCAACGAATCCGGCCCGGCCGGGGCCAACCACGAGGCCATGGCGGCCCGGGCCAGGCAGCTCGATCCTTCCCGGCCGATCCATTACGAAGGCGACGTCGAGGGCATTGTCGCGGACGTGTTCAGCTGCATGTATCCGAACGCGCACGAAATTCGCAGGATAGGCGAGGGCGCGCGCGGCGAGGCGATCGGCTGGAGCAGGTGGACGGTGGAGAAGTGGGGCGGCCGGCCTGCGTTCATGTGCGAATATGCCCACGCAATGGGCAACGGGCCCGGCAGCCTGAAGGATTACTGGGACGCGATCTACGCACACCCGCGGCTCATGGGCGGTTGCGTCTGGAAGTGGATGGACCTGGGCATCCGGGCCAGGACCGCGGACGGCCGCGAGTATTTTGCCGAAGGCGGCGATTTCGGGGAGCACCCCTGCGACGGCATTTACGTCATGGACGGCATCTGCTTCTCCGACGGCGCTCCCACGCCCGGCCTCCTGGAATACAAGGCGGTCTTGTGCCCGGTCGCCGTCGAGCCGGTCAACCCGGTTGCGGGAAAAATCCGGCTCATCAACCGCCTGGATTTCCTGAACGCCAGCGTCTTCCGCATGAGCTGGGCGCTGGCGGCCGACGGCGACATCCTGGAAGCCGGCGCCGCGGCCCTTCCGGCGATTGCCCCGCACAAGGCGCGCGAGATCACCATTCCTTATTCCAGTCCCGCGCGCCTCAAGCCCGGCGCCCTTTGCCGCGTCACCGTGCGCTTCACGCTGGCTGAGGACACCCCCTGGGCGCCCGCCGGCTTCGAGGTCGGCGCGGCCCAGTACGATGTCCCGTTCAAGGCGCCCCCGCCGATCCCGCGCCCGGCCTCGGCCATGCCCCGGCTCCGGAGCGCGGAGGACGACCTGGCGCTCGCGGTGGAAGGCGCCGGGTTCCGGCTGGTGTTCGACAAGGTCCGAGCCCGGATAGATTCCTGGAAATACCAGGGCGTGGAGCTGATCAAGGCCGGGCCGCGCCTGGATTTCTGGCGCGCCCCCACGGACAAGGACATACAGGCGAAAAAATCCTGGCTTCAGCAGCACCTGAACCGCCTCCAGCACCGCGCGGAGCGCGTGAGGGTGTCCGCCGGGAACGGGAGCCGCAGCGTCACGATAGAGGCGGATGTCCGGATAGCGCCGCCCTCGTTCCGCCACGCGTTCCTGTGCCGCTACACGTACAAGCTGTTCGGCTCGGGCGACCTGGTCCTGTCCGTGAACGGGACGCCGTTCGTCAATCCGCTCGACAACCGGGGCACGCCTCAACAGTGGCCGGAAAAACTGCCCCGCATCGGGCTGAGCCTCGAGCTCCAGCCCGGCTTCGAGCGCGTCGCCTGGTACGGCCGCGGCCCGGGCGAATCGTATTCCGACAGCCAGGAGGCCGCCCTGTTCGGCGTCTGGCGCGCCTCGGTGGACGAGCTGATGACCTCCTATATGAAGCCCCAGGAAAACGGCAACCGCAAGGACACCTACTGGGTCGCGCTCACTGACGCCCGCGGCCTCGGATTGCTCGCCATGGGCCGGCCGCTGATCAACTTCAGCGCCCACCATTACACGGCCGACGACCTGTTTCTTGCCAAGCGCGCTCTTGACCTTGTGCGGCGCGACGAAATCATCCTGCACCTGGACATGCGCCAGCGCGGGCTGGGCAGCGCAAGCTGCGGCCCGGAACCGCTGCCGGAACACGAAATCAAGCCGGATGCCTTCTCTTTTTCCATCCGGCTCCGGCCGTTTTCAAGGGACCAGGGCCCGGAAAT
>JAAZAB010000431.1 GCA_012514555.1 Lentisphaerota bacterium | reverse complement strand
TCATCGTTGCCATCGTCTGCCCGGCGCCGTCCAGCGCCCGGCCCAGCACGATTGCCAGGGCGGTGAACACGTAGAACATGGGCACGGTTCTCAGGTAGGCCGCCCCAATCCGCACAACCTCGGGATTGGCGTCGAAGAACTTCATGAACGCCGGGGCAAAGGCCAGCATCACGGCGGCCCATGACACCATGAAAACTTCGTCAATGGCCGTGGCCATCCAGGCCGCGGCCCGGGCCCGGTCCGGCTTCCCGGCCCCGAGGTTCTGGCCCACCATTGTCGCCGTGGCATTGCCGAGCACGAATGCCGGCATCAGGATGATCATGTGAAACCGCAGGCCGATGCCGTAGGCGGCGATGGCGGCAGTCCCGAACAGCGCGACGATCCGCATAAGGATCATCGACATCAGGCCCCGGGAAAGCATCTGGCAGGAGCTCGGGATTCCGATGCGCATGAGCGTCCAGGCGAGGGCCGGCTGGAACCGCCAGCGGCCGGCGCGGACATGGAGCCCCGATACGCCGCGCGACAGGAAGGACACGACGAGAGCGGCCGCGGCCGCCTGGGACATCACCGTTGCCAGGGCGGCGCCGCGCACTTCCATGCGCGGAAAGCCCAGGAGGCCGTATATCATCACAGGATCGAGCGCGAGGTTGATGATGTTGGCCAGCAGCATCGCGAACATCGGCAGTTTCACGTTGCCGGCGCCCTGCAGGGCGCTGTTGCCGATGAACAGAACAAATACCGTGCAGCACCCGAGGAACGATATCCCGAGATAGTCCTGCGCGAGAGCGCGCACGGATTCGCTCGCGCCGAGAAGCCGGCAGAGACCGCCTGCAAAAAACCAGCCGGCCAGGCCGGTTACAAGGCCGGCCAGGAGCGCGAACAGGAGCGACTGGCCCGCGGTGTCGGAAGCCTTGTCCATCTGCCCGGCGCCGACGAACCGCGAGACCATGGCAACCGTGCCGGTCGCCGCTCCCATGATGATGGGGAACAGCAGCATCAGAATCGTTCCGCTCATCGCGAGGGCGGCCACGGAATCCGAACCAAGCCGGCCCACCCAGAAGAGGTCGATCATGCTTTGCAGGTTCTGGAGCAAGGCGCCGACAAACATCGGCCCGGCCAGCTTGATAAGGCAGGTGAAGATTTTACCGGTCGTCAATTCGCCGGGGTTTTGGCGTTGCATGGGGATATCCGGGCCTTGTTCTGGAAAATCCGCAGTATTGAGGATTTGCGGCGGCAGCGTCAACCAGGAAGGAAGATATCAGCCGGAAAATAACTCTGTGATTCTGCCGCGGTTGTGATATATGATGGATTTCTTGAAGAATTCGGGCGCGGCATGCGTCTTACAGGTGAAAGCCACCGCATCAAGGAGCGGCATGGATAATATCGCCCAGTCGGGTCCGCCCGCGGAATCGGGCGGAAACAGGGAGTTTGAAGCCATAATCACCGCGTATGAATCGGCTTTGCTGCGCTATGTCACCCGCATTGTCATTGATGCCGCCGCGGCCCGTGACGTTGTACAGGAGACCTTTATCAAGCTGTATGGCATTTCGCGCAACGGCGGGCGCCCGACGGAGAACCTGCGGCCCTGGCTCTACCGGGTGGCGCATAACGGGGCGGTGGACCATATCCGCCGCGAAAGGCGCCTGCGCCGGCTGCACGAGCAGGAAGCCTCGGAACGGGCTTTGCCGGGCCCGGCGGCTGCAGCCAGTCCGGATGATCCGCCCGAACGCGTCCAGATACTCAGGGAGCACATGCGCTGCCTGGACCCGGCCGAACAGCAGGTGCTGCTCCTGCGGATTCAGGAAAGCATTTCGTACCGCGAAATCAG
>JAAZAB010000006.1 GCA_012514555.1 Lentisphaerota bacterium | reverse complement strand
TTCGATTGCCGCGCAAAAGCCACGCCCAGGCGATTACGAAAATGCAGTGTAAAACAAATCACCCGCTCGCGCAATGCCGTTTGCGGGGCATCATTCGGACTTGAATATCATTGCCGGTTCTGGCAAAAGAGACAGGCGCCCGCGCAATACACAATACAAGCCTGAAAGGAAACTGTCATGATAGCCGACAACATCCGGAACGCCGCGCTCTATTACGGCATGGGCCCCGGCTTTGAAAAGGCCCTTCGTTACCTTGCCGAAACCGATTTCTCGCGCTGCGCGCCCGGGAGGGTGGATTTGGACGGAAACGCGCTCTATGCCGTCATCTCGGAATACACCACCAAGCCCGTTTCGGATGCCAGCTGGGAGACGCACCGCAAGTACATTGACTTGCAGTATCTCGCCGCCGGCCGGGAACAGATTGCGGTGGCCGACCTTCAGGCGCTCACGCCGGCCGCAGACTACGACGAGACAAAGGACTGCCAGTTTTTCCGCGGATCGGGCTGGAACTTGCCGCTCAACGGGCGAACTTTCGCCGTTTTCTTCCCGCACGACGCGCACATGCCCGGCATTGCCGAAGGCGCCCCGGCCATGGTGCTGAAAGTTGTCGTCAAGATTCGCGTTTGAACGCGCTGAAATACAATTGTATTCCCGTGGACATGTGCTAGAATATCGGCGGTATGAATAAACTCGTTACTTATTGCATGTTGTCGCTTTTGACAGCCGCGGCCTGTGCTCCGGTTAGGGCAATTGCAAAGGTTTCACCGGAGGCGCCGGCAGCGCCGACCGCCCCGGTTGCGCCGCCTGCCGCGAATCCGCCTGTCCCGCCGACTGCCATGGAACCGCCGCCTGCGATGGCCGCGCCGCTTGTGCCGGACGCCGCTGAACCGAATGCCGTTCCAGCCGCACCGGACGTCATCCCTTCGAGCAGCGCCCGGTCAATGGATAAATACATGGTCATCCTCGAGAAAAAGATGTTCCGCGAACTCGAGGTTCCGGACCCGCCATCCGCGCAAACCTCCGCCATTCCGACGTCGGCCACGGCCGCGTTCGGCAGGAATTATGAGCTTAAAGCGCTTATCGACACCGGCACAGGCGTTCGAGCCGGCTTTTTCGACAAGAGTGCAAAAGAAAACTTCTACATTTCGGAGGGCGGCACTTACAAAGGAATGCAGCTGGTTTCCGTGAACTATGACAATGAAGAAGCCGTGCTCCAGCTCGGGGGAGAGCCCTGTTCGTTCTCCATGCGCCCCGACAAGTCAAAGCCCGCTTCCACGTCGCCGGCGCCGCAGGCCGTGGCAAGCCTCCCGGCGCTGTCCAAGCCGCCCGGCGGCATGCCGCCGGGCCTTCCGTTCAAGCCCGAGCCGGGCAAGGCGGAATACCGCGGAAAAACCATTGAACAGTTTCTTCGCGATCACCCCGAGGCCGCCAGGCAGGCGAATTCGCCCATCCGCGTGAGCGCCCCGAATTTCAAGGCGTTCGGGAAAGGCATGAGCATAGACCAGTTCCTCAAGGAGCACCCGGAAGCGATGAAGCAATTCCCCTCGCCCATCCAGCCACTCCCGACCGGCGGCGAGGCGATCAGCAAGGGCGAGGCAATTGAGCGCATGATGCGCCAGGCGCAGCAGAGATCGGGCAGCCTGCCGGCGTCCCCGGAGGCCATGCCCGGATCGCCCTCCGCGCCGGCCATGCCCGCGCCTGCCACGCCCGCGCCTGCGCCCGTCCAGGAGGCGGTTCCCGAGCCGGAGGCGATAGCGCCCATGCCACTCGATCCGGCGCCCGATCCGGGGCCGGAGGCGGCGCCGGTGTATCCGGTGGAAGAGACGGAAGCGCAATAAAGGCATTGCCAACCCGGCTCGGGCGGATATACTTCCTTTTTGTTTAGCCGGATCGAATTGCGCGATCCAAGTCCGGAGCGCGCCGCCCGGCGCAGGACAAAGAGGATTCGCGCACAATCGCCGACATGCAATCCGAAATGACACACCCCCTTGGAGTTTCGGTCGTCCTGCCCTGCCTCAACGAGGAAGGCTCCATAGGCCAAGTGATCGGGGCCGCGCGGAAGGGCATCGCCAAGCTCGGATTCGAGAACAACGAGATCATAGTCGTCGACAACGGCTCCAGCGACCGCTCGGCGCAGATCGCAAAGGACGCCGGGGCGCGCCTGCTGCATGAGCGCAATCCCGGTTACGGCGCGGCCCTGCGCAGGGGTTTTGCCGCCGCCCGCTACGACATAATCGTCATGGGCGATTCCGACATGAGCTACGATTTCGAGCGGCTTGACGAGCTCGTCCGGCCCATCCTGGCCGGCGAAGCCGAGTTCGTGGTGGGCAACCGCATGAAGAGCATCGAGCCGGGCGCAATGCCCCGGCTCCACCGCTACCTCGGCAACCCGGTCCTGAGCTTCATTCTGCGCGCCATGTTCCACACCCGTTCCGTTCACGACGCGCACTGCGGCATGCGCGCCATCACGGGCGACGCATATCAGAAGCTCAGGTGCGTCACCACGGGCATGGAGTTCGCAAGCGAGATGATCATCCGGGCCATCCGGACCGGCGTCAGGCTGGCCGAGCGCGACATCGTCTACCATCCGCGGGTGGGCGAGTCCAAGCTCTGCTCCTTCAGGGATGGCTGGCGCCACCTGCGGTTCATGATCCTGCACAGCCCGACCAAGCTGATGCTCGTTCCGGGAATGGTGGGCTGGCTTCTTGGGATAAGCCTTGTTCTGTGGCTGGCGTTTGGGCCGGTGACCCTGGGCGAACGGGTCGTGGGCATTCACAGCATGATAATCGGCGGGCTGCTCAACATCACGAGCATGCAGGTTCTCACAATCGGACTTCTGGCCAAAGCCTACGGCCACCTCTCCGGCCTGCACGACGATTCCACCATCGCATGGTTCTACCGCTGGTTCACATTTGAAAAGGCATCCGTAATCTCAGGGCTGGTCGTCCTGGCGGGGCTGGCGATAACCGCCGCGGTCATAAGGCAGTGGATCAAGACAGACTTGGGCGAGCTTGACCAGCCGGGGCTCCTGATCCTCGCGCTGGTTTTCCTGGTCAACGGCGTCCAGATGGGCGCCGCGTCCTTCCTGTTCAGCATCATGGCCCTGCCACGGCACATAGACCACCTTACGCCCGAAGTCGAGAAGACGGGAGTGCGGGACTTATGAGCGCGACCGCCGCTCCGGCCGGGCAGCGTGTGTCAGTCGTCATCCCGGTGCTCAACGCCGGGCCTTATCTCAAAGCGCTGCTGAAGGCGCTCCTGGCCCAACGGCCTGAGCCGCCGGGGGAAATCATCCTCGTTGATTCGAACTCCGCGGACAACACCCGCGACATCGCCGCGGCCTTCCCCTCTGTCCGCGTGCTCCCAATCAGCGACTTCTCGCACGGCCGCGCGCGGAACATGGGCGCCCGCGAGGCAAAGGGCGACATCATCGCGCTCATGACGCAGGATGCCCTGCCCCGGGATTCGATCTGGCTCTCCGCGCTGCTGGAGCCTTTTGCCGATCCGGCCGTGGGCGCCGCGTACTCGCGGCAGACGCCCCGCCCGGACGCGCCGCTCACGGAAATCTTCTTCCTCGGCTATCACTTTCCGGACGGCCCCGCCATACGCCGCGAAAAAAAAGGCGCGGAACAGCTCTCGTTCCAGACCGTGTTTTTTTCCAACGTCAGCGCCGCCATACGCCGCGGGCTCCTGCTGCGCTTTCCCTTTGACGAAAACCTCATCATGAGCGAGGACCAGCAGTTCTCGAGGGACATCATGAACGCCGGCTTCGCCGTAGTGTACCAGCCCAAGTCCGTGGTGATCCACTCGCACAACTACTCCCTCAAAACCGTGTTCCGCCGCTACTTCGACAGCGTCTACTCCCTCACTGTCATCTTCCGGGACCACGGCATCGGCACAAGCGCCGCGATCGGGCTTCGCTACCTGCGGAAAGAGTTCGCCTGGATGCTCACGCGCCATCCCCTGCGCCTGCCATACTATGCGCTCTATGTCACTGCCAAGGCGTCCGGAACCGCGGCCGGCCACTTTGCGGAAAAAATGCCGGACTGGCTCCTGCGCCGGCTCAGCCTTCACAGCTACCACTGGCGCAGGAAAAGCGCGGCAACCCCGGCCGCCTGCCAGGCAAACGGCAAGCCTTGAGAGCAGCCGGCATGAGCATGGCGCCTGGCTTTCGGCATCGGACGCAAATCGCAAATTCCGGGTTCATTTTTGATTGGCAGCCCGCGTGGCAGACCGCTTGACTTCCGGGCGATAAAGAGGCATATTACCGCGAATCAACCCCGGCAAAACCGGGAAAAGTTTAAACACCACACACACATGCTTCCGATGACAAAAGACTCGTTCTCATTTCTCAAGGATCTCATGAGCCAGCCGTCCCCGTCCGGCTTCGAGGTGCCGGCCCAGAAAGTCGTGCGCGCCCGGATGAAACTTTTTTCCGGCGATGTCAGGACCGATGTGCACGGCAACGTGATCGGGGTTGTCAACCCGAAAGGCGCGCCGGCGGTGATGCTGGCGGGGCACGTGGACGAGATCGGGCTGATGGTGACGCACATAGACGCGAACGGCTTCCTGTTTTTCGCGTCCATCGGAGGATGGGACCCCGCCATCGCCGTGGGCCAGCGCGTGATTGTGCTTTCGGAAAAAGGGGAAATCCCCGGCGTGATCGGCCGCAAGCCCATACACCTTATGGACGCCGGCGACCGCGCAAAGGAGGTCAAGTTCGACGATCTCTGGATAGACATCGGCGCATCGAGCCGCAAGGACGCGGAAAAAGCGGTTGCCGTCGGCAACCCGGTGGTGATCAAGCCCGATTTCATCGAGCTCCGCAACGAGCTGGTCGCCTCCCGCGCGTTCGACGACAGGATCGGCGCATGGGTTGTCGCGGAAGTGCTGCGCCTGCTCAAGGGCCGGCGGATCAAGGCGGCCGTGTACGCGGTTTCCACGGTCCAGGAGGAGATAGGCCTGCGCGGCGCCGTCACGAGCACGTTCAACGTGCACCCGCAGGTTGGCATCGCGGTGGACGTGGGCTTCACGTCCGACTTCCCGGCGGGCGAGCCAAAGAAGGTCGGCGACATCAAGATCGGGAAGGGCCCCATCCTGCATGCCGGCCCGAACATCAACCCTGCGCTGGGGCGCATGCTCTGCCAGGCGGCGAAGCGCGCCCGGATTCCCTTCCAAATGCAGGCCGAGCCGCGTGCTACCGGCACGGATGCCAATGCAATGCAACTCGCGCGCGGCGGCTGTGCGGCCGCGCTAGTGAGTGTTCCGAACCGGTACATGCACAGCCCGGTGGAACTCATCTCGCTGTCGGATGCCGAACAGACGGCCCGGCTCATCGCGGAAACCGTGGCGGCACTCTCGCCAAAAGATCATTTCATTCCCGCCTGATTGTCCAGGCATAATCGCCCCATCGCCGCCCGCAAGAAAGACGGGCACGAACCCCGGATACCACCATGAAACGAACATTGATCCGTCACGCGCTGTGGCTGGCCGCCTTCCTTGCGCTCGCATTAACAGCCCATCTCATCTTTGTTTACCAGCAAGGCATAAGCCCCGCGCTTCCGGGAAAGGTGCCTTGGCCGAGGCTCGTCTGCATGCTGGCTCTCGTGCTTGCCGGCGCAAGCCTGATGAGCCTGTGCACCAGCGCATTCTTCGCCTTCCGCGAACGGCCGGAATCCGAGGCGAAAATGGTCGTCAGGCTGTACCGCCTGGCGGCGGTCGTTGCCATGATGTTCGTGTTCGCTTTCGCGTGGGGCCAGTTGGGGCGTTTCGGAGAGTTCTTCTCCCTGTTCGGCGGCATGCTCCTGGGCTGGTCCCTGCAGGCGCCGGTCAGCGGGTTCGCGGCCTTTCTCCTCGTGTCCATCAAGCGCCCGTTCCGGCCGGGCGACCGCATCCAGCTCCCCAACCTCGGCCTGACCGGCGACGTGGTCGAAGTGGGCGCAATGTATGTTGTGCTCGACCAGGTCGGGGGCACCGTCGGCAGCGAAGACGCCGTCGGCCGCCATATCCTGGTGCCAAACGCCATGCTGTTCAGCCAGGTCGTCATCAATTTCACCGTCGTCCAGAAGGCGGCATACATGCTGGACGAGATCGTGGTGCGCGTCACATACGACTCGGACATGAACATGGCCGAGCGCATCATGCTCGATGCGGCCAAGGAGGTGACAAAGGACATCATAACGGCCACGGGTGTAGAGCCGTACATCCGTTCCGACCTTTACGATTACGGCGTGTACCTGCGTCTGCGCTATCAGACCGCCGTGCAGCACCGCCCGAAAATAGCCTACGAAATCAACAAGCGCATCCTGCAGGGCGTCCAGAAAGCGCCCCGCGTGGACTTGGCGATTCCCTTCATCTATTCCTACCGGGCCGGCCTCGACCAGAAGGAAGCCGACGCCCAGAACGCCGAATCAAGGGCCGACAAGGCGGCCGAGAAGCAGATCCGCCAGATCGACATCAGCCAGATCGTCAATCCGGACCAGAACATCCTGGACTCAAAGGACATCGAACAGCTTGCAATGAGCATCATGAACGCCGGCCTCCTGCAGCCCATCGTGGTGCGCCACAACGCTCAGGATAACATGTACTACATCCTTGCCGGCCACGCCCGCTTCGAGGCCTGCAAGAAGCTGAAATGGAAGACCATTGCGGCCATTGTCAAATACGAATAGCCGCCTACTTACCCTTGTATCCCGCCCTGATCAGCTGATCGGCCGTTTCCTTCCGGCCCTTGACCGCGGCCCAGTCGTACGGGCTCTGCTCGTTGTTGTCCCGCGCGTTTATGTCAGCGCCCTTGGCGATGAGAAGGGCAACCAGGCTTTTTTGCCCTTTCATCGCGGCAAAATGCAGGGCCGTCAGCCCGAGGTCGTCGCTGAGGTTCACATCGG
>JAAZAB010000430.1 GCA_012514555.1 Lentisphaerota bacterium | reverse complement strand
TGCCGAACGCCTGCGCCACGTCCGCCGCGCCGGACGGATGACGTCGGATCATTCCGAGAATATCGGCCTCCGATGCCTGACCGTCCGCCCGGTGCGCCGCGCCCTTGAACGAAGCCACCACCTCGGCGCGCGGCGTGAAAAGCCCTGCCATGGCCTCCAGTTCAGCGCCGGAAATAGGCAGGATTCCGCTCTCGGCCGTCGGCCGCACCGCCGTGTTGAGGTGAATCCGGTCAGGCCTGATTGTCGCCGCAACTGCCGCGATCCTGCGCATGTCGCCGGAGGAATCGTTGTATCCCCGCGCCGCGAACACCTCCAGCCACAACTCCCCGGCAAACTCCCCGCGAAACGCGCGGATTCCGTCCGCAACACGGTCGAACCTGAGCTCCGGATGAGGCCGGTGCAGCATCGAGAAGGACGCCTGGTCCCATGCCGAAAGCGTTACCTTGACCACGTGCGCCTCAGCCGCGTCGCGCCGGACTTCCGGCAGCCACAGGAGCGTTCCGTTGGTCAGAAGGGCGGACCTGCATTTGCCCGCGTCGCGAGCCCAGCGCAGGACGTCTCCGAAGCGCGTGTGCAGGGTGGGCTCGCCCGAGCCCGCCAGGGAGACAAAATCGGCTTCCCCCCCGCCCCGTTTCCAGGCGTTCAACTCGTCAAGAACCTCGCCTGCCGCCACCCACTCGCGCCGCTCCAGCGTCTTGAGCGTTGTGGCGCCAAGCTGGCAGTAGCGGCAGTCAAAAGAACAGGTCTTGAACGGAGTAAGGTCCACGCCCAGCGAAAGCCCAAAACGCCGGGAGGCAACCGGGCCGAATATGTGCTTGAATGTCGGCGCGCTGTTCACCGTTTTCCCTCCGGCATACGCCTCAATAACGCTTTTCGTATTCGCCTTTGCCGACCCGCTTGAGCTGGTGGAATCCGGCGTTCTTGGCGCGCTGGTCGAACCCGGACCTGGACGCTCCGACAGCCGGAGCCGACAACTGCCGCGCGACTGGCGCGCCGCAGTGCGGACAGCGTTCCAGCGGCTCATCCGATCCTGACTCCAGGCGCTCAAATCCCTTCAGGCAGCGCTCGCAGCTCTCGGCCGAATCCCTGGCTTGATATTCACGCAAAGGCATGGTTCAACCCTCTCATATCGCGTTGAAAATGTCCAACGCCATGTTTCTTTCCCTTCCGTTCCTCTCACTCGCTCCCGTGCAAGCCGGACTTCCGGAAGCGCGCCGGCGTGACGCCGGTAATGCGCCGGAAGTGTTTGACAAAATAGCTCTGGTCGCAAAACCCGGTAGCCCCGGCAATTTCCGCGCAGCTCATTCCGGTTTGCCGCAAAAGCCGGCGCGCCTTTTGGACGCGCAGCCGCATGACGTGCTGCAGGAATGTCCTCCCGGTGCCGCGCTTGATGATATGGCTGAGCCTGAACCGGCTCAGGCCCGCGCGCTTTGCCGCCATTTCAAGCGAGACCGCCTGGTCGAAATTCTGGCGGATGAAATCGAGAACCCGGCTGATCCTCGGGTCGTGGCAGTTGAAGCCGTGAAGGTAAATGCCGTCCATGAAATCGTCAAGCGCCTGCATGAGCACGTGGGAGAGCGTTTCGAAATCCCGGGCCCGGATCAGCTTCTCCATCCACCCGTGATTGCGCTCGATCAGCGGCTCGAGCAGGGGGCTGTCTTCAATTGCCGCGCGAGTCAGGTAGCCCATGAGCTCTATGGCGCGCGCGCGCAGGACCACCAGCCGGGGCGAGGACAGGAACATTACTCCAAGCATCTCGTTGAGAAGGCGCCGCGCGCCGTTCCGGTCGCCGGCCCGGATCAGCGAGAGAAGCGCCCTTTCCTTGTCCACCGAGTTCGCGGCCTGCGGGGTTTTCCGCTGCTCCTCCATGGCCGCCGCGATCTGGCGCTGCTGATGCGCCTTGAGCTTGTTCGCCCGGAGCAGGGCCGGCTTCCAGCCGCTGATCCTGTAGAAATCCGCCTCCAGCGCCAGGGCCGCCTCCCGCACCCGCGCCTTGGACCAGGCCGGCAGGGCGTTGACATACGCCGATGCCGCAACGCGCTCCACGCCCTTCTCCAGCCAGTGCGCAACCGCGCCCGGCGCAGTGCCCGGCTCAAGCCGCACGTCCGCGCCCAGCAGTCCGCCCCGCAAGTCCTCCCCGTCCACCATGGGAACCACCCAACTGGCAAGCCCGGGCGCGGGGACAAAAACGTACGCTTCCCCCCAGTGCACAGCCTCCTGCAAGCCATAGGCGCGGGCCCGCGCAAGGTGACTGGCCAGCGCTTCCGGAACACCCGGCCTCCGGCCGGTCAGCAATTCGCCCGCGCCCGATATGACCGCGGGCGCATAGCCGAACTTTCGCCGCGCATCGCCACACAGGGTCCTGAACATGCGCTGGGATATAATCGTCATAAAAACGGCCGCTCTTTCCAAAAACCGGCTCGGTCTGCGCACTTTTGCCGAAATGCGCAGCAATATCGTTACAAAATACAGCACGATTAGTCTAGCATCAAAAAGGGAAATGTCGTAGATTCCTTCCCGTTTTGAGGATCAGCAGGGATTTGGAGCGGACAGCCCGGGCCGGCCGGGGCAATACAAACAGGGAGTGTAACCATGAGCAGCACGCTTGAGCAAATCGCCGAGCAACTCATCAAGGGCAAAGCCAACGACGTCAGGGCGCTGGTGCAAAAAGCCATTGATGAAAAAGTGAAGCCGTCCGACATCCTCAACAAGGGCCTGCTCGCCGGGATGTCCATCGTGGGAGAACGCTTCAAGAAAAACGAGGTGTATGTCCCCGAAGTGCTGATCGCGGCGCGCGCCATGAAAGCCGGCACGGAAATCCTCAAGCCTTTGCTCGTCGCCGCCGGGGTTAAGCCAATCGGAACGGTCGTAATCGGCACGGTGAAGGGCGACCTGCACGACATAGGAAAGAACCTTGTAGGAATGATGCTTGAAGGCGCCGGACTGCGGGTCGTTGACGCGGGCATCAACGTCGAACCAGAAATGATGCTCAAGCTCGCCAGGGAAAACAACGCGACGATCATCGGCGCATCCGCCCTGCTGACGACCACCATGACCAACATGAAAACCATTGTCGAGGCCGTGAAGGCGGCCGGGCTTTCCGGCAAAATCAAGGTCATGATCGGCGGCGCCCCGGTGACTCAGGCGTTCTGCGACGAGATCGGCGCCGACGGCTATGCCCCGGACGCCGCGTCGGCGGCGGACCTGGCCAAGGCCCTGCTCAAGAAATAGCCCCGCGCGCCACGTTTTTTTTCGCGCCCCGTTTCGCGGCTTGCGAAGCGGGGCGTTTCAATTTACAATGCCCCGCGTGTGAGATATTCCCGTCCGGACCGGCGCGCCGGCAAGGAGAGGCGAATGATTTCCAAATTCATCGTGATTGGCGAAAACATCCACTGCACCCGTATACTCAAGCGCGGCGGCGCCATGGTGCCGAAGCTTGAAGACGGCCGGGAAGTCATCGCCTTCGAAAGCCAGGGCCGCAAAATGCACCTTCCGATCCCGGACGCCTTGCGCGGCACGGGCGACTGGGAGGCCGGCAAGGTGAAGCACTTTATCGCGGCCATGCGGCAGGGCTTCTACGGCCATGGCGCCGGGCGCCAGGCTGGCCTCGACTATATCCAGGCCATGGCCCGAAAGCAGGAGGAGAACGGCGCGGCCTTTCTTGACATCAACGTGGATGAATTCAGCACCGATGTCGCCGAGCGCGTCCGCCTGATCAAGTGGGCCGCCGGCGCGGTTCAGCAGGCGTCGCGGCTCCCGCTGAGCATAGACACCTCCAACGAGGCCATAATGCGAGCCGGGCTGGAAGCCTGCGATCCGGAGCGGGGCCGCCCCATGATCAACTCCGTTTCCCTGGAGCGCCTGGGCCTGCTTCCGCTGGTTGCCGGGTTCAAGCCGGCGGTTGTGGCGTCGGCCGCGGGCGCAACCGCCCTGCCGCGCGACACCGCCGAGCGCATGGCGAATCTCAAGGACCTCATTCCGCGCCTGCTTGACGCCGGCCTGCAGCCGTCCTGGATTTATGTCGATCCACTGGTTTACACCATCTCGACGGACCCCGGGAACGGCGCCATGTTCCTCGACGCGGTGCGGGCCATACGGGCGGAATACGGCCCGGAGATTCACATTATCGGGGGGCTGAGCAACATCTCGTTCGGAATGCCGAACCGCAAGCTCATCAACCAGGTTTTTGCGCGCATGTGCGTGGAGGCCGGCGGCGACGGCGGGATCGTCGATCCCGCCCAGATCAACGCGAAGCTGCTGAACGCGCTTGCAGCCGATTCCGAAGGGTACAAGCTCGCTCGCGCGCTACTGGCCGGCGAGGACGAGTTCGGCGTCAATTTCATAGAGGCGTTCCGCGGCGGAAGAATCAAATGACGGCGCGCGATGCACGCGCCCGGACCAAAGCCGTTGCCTTCAACACCAAGGAGACACAATGCTGGATGAATTGCGAAATCGCGTAACGGACATGAACCGCAGGCTTTCTGAAATGCGGGGGTATCTTTGACATCGAACGCCGCGCTGCCGCGCTGAAAGACCAGGAAGCCCGCATGGCCGAGCCCGATTTCTGGGCGGACGCCGCGGCGGCCAGGGGCGTGATAGACCAGGCCAACGCGCTGCGGGCGGTGCTGAACCCGTTCAACGGCCTGGCCAAGGCCATCGAGGACGCGGGCGTGATGCTCGACCTCGCGGAGCAGGAGGAACAGCCGGGCCACAGGCAGGAGGCGCTGGACCAGACGCGAAACGATTTGGAGCGCATCGAGCAGATGTTCAGGCGCCTTGAAATAGAATCGCTCTTGAACGGCAAGTTCGACCATAAGAACGCCTACTTGAGCCTCCACGCGGGCGCAGGCGGGACCGAGGCGTGCGACTGGGCCGAAATGCTGTACCGCATGTACCGCCACTACTGCGAGGATCGCGGCTTCGAGGTGACGCCGCTCGACGTGCTGGCGGGCGACGAGGCGGGAATCAAGTATGTGACCTTCCTTGTGTCCGGGGAAAACGCCTACGGCTATCTCTCGGCCGAGCGCGGCGTGCACCGCCTCGTGCGCATCAGCCCGTTCGATTCCAACAAGCGCAGGCACACTTCATTCGCGTCGCTCGACGTCGTGGCCGAGATTGACGACGACGAGGAAATAGACATCAACGAGGCCGACCTCCGCATCGACACCTACCGGTCGAGCGGCGCCGGCGGCCAGCATGTGAACAAGACCGACTCGGCAATACGCATAACCCACATGCCGTCCGGCATCGTGGTCGCCTGCCAATCCGAGCGCTCCCAGCACATGAACCGGGCAAAGGCGTACAAGCTCCTGCGCGCGCGCCTTTACGAATACACCCAGGACCTGAAGCGGAAAGAGCTGGAAAAATTTTACGGCGAAAAGGGCGAAATCGCCTGGGGCCGCCAGATCCGCTCATACGTGCTCCAGCCCTACACGCTGGTCAAGGATCATCGCACGGATTTTGAAACCGGAAACGTCAGCGCCGTTCTCGAAGGCGGGCTTGACGCGTTTATAGAAGCCTATCTCAAACACCGGCGCGCATCCGAGGCCCACGGGCCGGCCGCCGCGCCGCAGGAGGCCGGGAGGCAATGACTCTTTCAAGCATGACGGGCTACGGCCGGGCCAGGAGCGCGGCGCGCGGCGTCAACGTCACCGTGGAAATCAGCTCGGTCAATCGCAGGCAGTTCGACGCACGCGTGGAGCTGCCCCGCTCCCTTGCCGTCATGGAGCCGGGCATCATGGAGCGCCTCCGCGAGCGCATCGCCCGCGGCGCCGTAACCTGCTTCGTCAAGGTTGACTACTGCCGCACGGCCCAGGGCCGCGGATTCCGGGTCGACAGGAAGCTCGCGGAATCCTGCCTGCGCTCGCTTCGGAAGGCCGCGCGCGAGCTGGGCTTGAAAGACGACTTTACGGCGCGGCACCTGCTGGCGCTGCCGGGCGTCGCCGAGTTCGAGAGCGAATGGGATTCCGCCCAGGTCCGCCCCGCGCTCGACCTCGCGCTGGGCCGCGCGCTTGACGCGCTAGTGCGCATGCGCGAGCGCGAAGGCCGCACCCTGGCCCGCGACCTCGCGCGCCGGCTAAGGAACCTCGCATCCATCCGCAATGCGATAGCCGCGCTCGCGCCCGATGCCCAGGCCGCACACAGGAACGCGCTCACGGCGAGGATTGCCAGGGCCGGCGTGGACGTGGAAGCCGGCGCCGAGCGGATCGCGCGCGAAATCGCGCTCTTCGCCGACAAGTCCGACATATCCGAGGAGCTGCTGCGCCTGCAGAGCCACTTGAAACAGGCCGGCGGCGCCCTGGCCTCGGCCGGGCCCGCGGGCAAACCCCTCGAGTTCATCGTCCAGGAGCTTTTCCGCGAAATCAACACCATCGGCTCCAAGGCGAATCACGCGAAAATCACTGCCCTGGTCATAGAATTCAAGGCGGAACTCGAGCGCATCCGCGAACAGGTCCAGAACATAGAATGAAATCAGTCGGAAAACGCAGGCTCCTTGTCGTGCTCACCGCCCCGTCCGGCGCGGGCAAGACAACGCTCGGCGAGCGGCTCCTGGCCAAAATTCCGGGGCTTTGCCGCATAATAACATGCACCACCCGCGCCCCGCGCGCCGGCGAAAAACCCGGCTGCGACTACCACTTCATGGCCCGGTCCGAATTCGAGCGCCGCCTTGCGCGCGGCGACTTTCTCGAACACGCCCGCGTGCACGGCTGCCTCTATGGCACGCTGCACAAAAGCGTTATTGACGCCCTCAAATCGGGCCGCGACGCCCTTCTCATAATAGACGTGCAGGGCGCTGCCCAGGTCCGAAAAATGGCCGCCGGGCCGGGCGCGGACAAGCTCCTGCGCGATTCCTTCGTCGATGTTTTCATCGCGCCGCCCGGGCTCCGGGAGCTGCGGCGCCGCCTGGTGGCGCGCGACACCGATCCCCCGGACTCCATCGCACGCCGGCTCCGCAACGCGGCGCTCGAAATGAAACACATGCCCGAGTTCCAGTACGCCGTGCTCAACGACCTGCTCGAAAATGCAGTGGATGACCTCGTGGCCATTGTCCGGGCCGAACATTGCCGCAACCGCCCGCGCAATGGCGGGGCCGCCGGCAAATCGAAATGGAGAAAGACATGAAGCGAAACGACAAGCCGCGGCATATCGTGCTGGGCGTCACCGGCTCCATAGCCGCCTACAAGGCCGCGGAGCTGGTCAGGCGGTTCAAAACCCGGGGTTGGGATGTGTCTGTTGTCATGACGCAGGCCGCGGCCAGGTTCGTCGGGGAGCTGACGTTCCGCGTGCTGTCGCGGAACCCGGTTCTCACCGACATGTTCGATGCCCCCGAATCATGGCGCCCCGCCCATTTATCCTATGCCGAGCGGGCCAGCCTGCTCCTGATCGCCCCGTGCACGGCCAATGTCATGGCGAAGCTCGCCCACGGAATTGCCGACGATGCCCTTACCGCGACGGCCCTGGCCTGCGACGCTCCGATCGTGATCGCCCCTGCCATGAACGAAAAAATGTGGGACCACCCGGCGACCCGCGCCAACGTGGAAACCCTGAAGAAACGCGGCGTCACCCTGATCTCCGTGGCCGAGGGCGACCTGGCCTGCGGCAGCAGCGGCCGCGGCCGCATGGCCGCCGTGGATGACATCGTGGCGGCCGTGGAAAAACGTCTGTGCCGAAAATCCCGATAGGTTGACGTTCACATCATCGGCATGGGCCGGGAGAAAATCCGGCTTTTTCCGGACAAACCCTGAAAAAGGAAACACAATGCTTGATTTGAAACTCGACCGGCCCCTGGCGTTCATAGACATTGAGTCCACCGGCGCCAATCCGCGCACCGACCGGCTGATTGATCTGGCCATCGTCAAGTGCATGCCCGACAACACCCGCGAAGAACACTCGTTCCGCGTCAACCCCGGCATTCCGATCCCGCCGGAGGTCACGGCCATCCACGGCATTTCCGACGCCGACGTCGAGGGGGCGCCCCTCTTCATCAAGGTCGCGCCTCAAATCCATTCCATACTGCTCGGCTGCGACCTGGCCGGGTACAACGTGCTCAGGTTCGACGCCGTGCTCCTCGCCGAGGAGTTCGCGCGAGCCGGGCTCCCGTTCGACGAAACCGCCGTGCGCATTGTGGATGTCCAGCGCATCTTCCACAAGAAGGAGCCGCGGGATCTCACGGCCGCAGTCGCGTATTTCTGCGGAGAATCGCACGCCGGCGCGCACTCGGCAATGGCCGACACCCTCGCGACGCTCAAAGTCTTCGAAGCCCAGCTTCAGCGCTATTCAGACATTCCGCGCGACCTCGAATCGCTCGACCTCTATTGCCGGCCGCCCCGGGATCCCAAATGGGCCGACAAAACCGGCCGCCTGATCTGGGACAACGGCGAGCTGCTGATCAACTTCGGAACCCAGCACAAGGGCCGGAACGTCAAAGCCCTCGCCCAGACCAACAGGCAGTTCCTCAAGTGGATACTGACCTCGGACTTCCCGTCCGACACGAAGCGCATCATATCCCTCGTCCTGGAAGGCAAGTTCCCGGCGATCGACATCGCGCCCGCGAAACCCGGGCATGACGCGGGCAAAGCCGGCAGGCCGCCGGAATAATGGAATACCCTGAACGCCCGGTTCGCAGCGCCCTTTTCAGGCTGAACCTTGTTGGATATTCTCTTTCTATACTGAATTCCGGTCCGCCGCTTTCACCAGGGCCGATGCGTTGCCGTAAAAATAGGCCTCGATCTCGCGCCGGCTCAAGTCGAGCCTTGCCGCGGCCTTTTTGGCGGCCCTGAGCTGCTCGTAGAAGAAGTAGGTGTAGCCCAGCACGCGCTCCGCGTCGTAAAGCGCGCTGCCCACCCGGCAATCCTCGCCCACCAGGTAGGCGTACTGGTGGTTGACCTCGATCTGCTTGCCGCGAATCCACCCCACCGGCGCGTCCGAGGCGAACATGATTCGTTCCCGCGGGAAATGCTTGAATGTGTATTCCAGCACCTCCCATTCGCAGCAGGGCGACGTGTCCACGTATGCGTTCGGCCGCGACGCGATGCCGTCAAGCATGCCCTCGATGCATCGCATGAAATACGCCCTGCCGATATGCGCGAAGATCACCTTGATGTTCGGATAGCGGTCGCAGAGTTCCACCATCTGTTTCTGGTTGGAGGGATCGGCAATGCGCCCCGACTTCGGGATGTGCAGCATGAGGATCAAGCCCTTTTCGTTGGCGTACTCCAGCTGCCCGGCGGTGAGCATGTCGAATATCTCAACCTCGTCTCCGGTCTTGCCCTTCACCATGTTCCGGTAGGGCTTGAACCCCAGCAGCCTATGCCCTTCGATGCGGCGCCTGACCTCCTCGATGCTGCACTGGGGCGTGACCAGCGCGAGGGCAAAGCGCGTCTTGTGGTCGGATATCGCCCCGCTGTACTCAGCGCTCTTGTCGAGGTCAACGTCAAGACCGGGCGTGCCGAAGCTCAGGCACTCCACCTTGCGCCCGGGCAGAAGGCGGCTCGTGCAGTCCGTGAACTGCTCGATGGTATGGCCCCCGCCGAACTTCTGGTAAATGCTTTTTGGCCCGGCGCCGGCCGGCGTCGTGAACGCGGAGGCCGGAAAAATGTGCGTGTGAACGTCAAAAATCCTGTCCGGCAGCCATTGCTCGAACTCCTCCTCGAATATGGCCCGGTCGGCATCCGTGTAATCCAATGCATCCATCGCGTATTCTCCCTTCTTTCGCGTCTTGTTATCCAAAGCCCATCCGCCGCCGGCGCCCTCGGTCAGCGCGCAGCGTCCTCCATGTAGTCGTGCGTTTCACTGATTGCCTGCTCCTCAAGCATTCGAAAATAGGCGGAGCGCGAAAGCATGGGCGGGTTTTTCCCGACAATGTCACGGGCCAGCCCGGCCCCGCCGCAAAGGAGGTCGATCGCGCACATGGCCATGACCTTGCCCGGAACAACGTAGGCGAGATCCGGGTCCACAACGTGAAAATCGGCCGAATGCGAGTTGCCCTCCGCGCCGCCAAGCGTCGGGTGCGTGGCAGGCATGATCTGGGTGACATCGCCCATGTCGGTGGAGGAAGCCATGTGGCCGCTCTCGCCGATGCTGTCCGCGCCGACGAACTGCCGGACATTGCGCTGGAACACTTCCGCCATCGCCCTGCAATCGTTCAGCGGCATGTAGCCGGGCATGGCCTCAACATCCACCCTGCCGCCCACAGCCAGGGCGCCGGCACGATAGCAGCGCCTGGTTTTGCGGGACGCGTCCAGAACGGCTTCAATGGTCTTTGCCCGGACCATCGTTTCAACCTGCACGTCCGCCGGAACGGTGTTGACCGACTCGCCGCCCTTCCTGATTATGGAATGAACGCGGACATGCTGGCCGTCCGGAAAAGTCTCGCGCTGAGAGTGAACGGCCTGCAGCGCCAGGCTGGCCGCGTTCAGGGCATTGATCCCAAGGTGCGGAAACTCGCCCGCGTGCGACGCGCGCCCCATGAACCGCGCATAGTGCGATGTGAACCCGTTCATGGAGGTCCGCAGCGACGCCTTCCGGCCAGACCCGGTGTGGATCATCATCGCCAAATCAACGTCGTCGAAATGGCCCAGGCGGATCAGCTCCTGCTTGCCCCCGAGGTAGCGGATTTTGTTCTCGCGCGCCAGTTGCCTGCGGAACTCGAGCTCAAGGTACTCCTCGGCCGGGACCGCCATGAGTATAACCCTGCCCGACAGCTTGTCCATCACGCCCGGCCGGCTCAGGGCCAGGGCCGCGCCCAGGAGTCCTGCGATCTGCGCATGGTGGCCGCAGGCGTGAACGGCGCCCGTGACGGGATCGGCCGCCGGATGCCCCGGAAGGATTATTGCATCCAGTTCGCCGAGCAGCGCGAGGCCCGGCCCCGGCTGCGCGCCTTTGAGCTCGGCGCGGACTCCCGTCAGCGCCAGCCCCTCCCGGCATGGCAGCCCGATGTTCTTGAAAAATCCCGCGACCAGGCGGGCTGTTTCGTGTTCCTTGAACCCTGATTCCGGATGCGCCCATATTTTTTCGGCCAGGCCGACGATCGCATCGCGGTGTTCATCAATGGCGGCGCAGGCAGCGCGCTTTAATTCTTCCACGGCATCCTCCGCAATTCACTCCGGCCGCTAAACCTCAAAGCAGCCGTACTGCTCAAGCATGTATTTCCCGGTTTCGTACATGAGCGCAATCGCCTTCCGCTTGATGTGCACAGGCACGTCGAGAAGCGTCTTTACGGTTTTCCCGCCATGCTCCCACTGCTTGCGGAAATGCGGCCACGCGTTATGGTTCCGCATGAGATTGCCGCCTTCAAACGTGAACGCGCCTGTATAGCCCGTGTCCAGGAGGCCATGGATGACCTGGTCGAAATTGCAGTTCCCGAAAAACGGGGCCGTGTGGCTGTCGCGATCGCCGTAGTTGTCCTGGATGTGCAGAGCCCGAAGCTCGCTGCCAAGCGCGACTATGCTCCCGTACTGGTCCATGTCCCGCATGTGCGCGTGGCCGGTGTCCCAGCAGGCGTGCAGCAGCGGGTGGTTCACGAACTCTATGAATTCCCGCATCTCGGCGCCCGTGCGCATGTAGTAGCATGGGCTGTTCTGTTCGCAGCTGTTCTCGATAAGCACGTTCACCCCGAACTTTTCCATCGCGCCGAACAGATCGGAAAACAGCTCGCGGTTCCGCTTCATGAATTCAAGCGGAGTGAAAGCCGGGCTCCCTTCGCCGTGCACGACAATGTTCTTTATGCCGAGCATTGCGCAGGCTTCGATCGAGCGCCTCGTGGACGTCAGCAGGCTCTCCCTTTTCTCGGCCGAGCCGAAGTACTCTCCGGCCGGAGAGTGGGCCTGGCAAAACGAAAAACCCATTTTTGCCGCGGTTTCTCCGGCCTCGCAGACCGCTTTCTTCCAGGCGTCCCCGGATCCCACAAACGGCGAGCCAGGATGATTCTCGTGGTAAAAGGACATGTCCAGGAACCGGAACCCTGTGCCTTCAAAAAGCGCCACCGCTTCGGCCGAAGTTTGCGCGTATTCCCGAAAATCCGCGGTCGTGCTTGCGAGTTTCATGTGCCTCCCGTGTTCGTTTGCAGGGTTGTCCAGGTCCTATTGCGCGGACCGGCTTTTCCGCAGGGCTTCGACAAGGCCGGGATCGCCGGCGATCCTGCCAATGTTATCGTAAATCGCTTTTTCCGTAAAACCCTGGAAGGAGTCCATGTTGGCGGCAATGCCCAGCCCGTGGGCGCTTTCCTCGAGGTGGGTTCTGGCCGTGTTCTCGAACAGCCTGGCGCCGGCCGGATCGGTCAGGGCGTAGGCGGTTTCGACATTCGCCTCCTGGTTCATGATGTATATCGAGTCCAGGCGCAGTATATCGACCGCAAGCGTGAGGCCGGCCTTGTCCGCCTCCCTGTACAGGCCGCGGCGCTGGAGCGCGTCCACCAGCGCCTGTTGGTACTGGGCGCCAACGCTGTCCCTGGCCTTCAGCGTTTTCAGCGGATTCCCGTAACCGCCGCGAACGGTGCCCATCCAGTCGGGGTCATCCTTGCGCTGGTCCCGGACCGTCACGGTTGCAACCTGCGCCGCGCCTTCAACGGCCGGAAGCGCCTGCTGGGGAGTGTACTTAAGCTGCACCATGCGCGTGGAGCAGCCGGCTGAAAGCAGAACAACGGCAAGCAACAGCAGCATGCGATTCATGGCAGATACTCCCGTTTGATCGTTAATGCGCATTGGTGTTCTTCAGGGATGGCGGCCGCACAGTGGGCTCCGAATTTTCCGCGTGATAGATTCTTGTCAATTCGTCAAAGGCCTCCTCGCATGGCGCGCTTGGACGTCCATTGTTTCTCGAAAGCTCATTGTCGAGCAAGGCCCGCAGGTAAAGGATGCGCCAGCGCCAGCGCTGTCGTATCCGGGGCGGAAGCCGGCCATCCGCGCCGGAGAGCAGGGAAAACGCTTCTTCCGTCCTTTTCCTGTTCTCAGGGCCGGCTTGAAAGGACGCCGTGCGGCTGTCCTGCAACCACGCGCAGCCGTGGTTTTGCTCCAATATCGCAATGGCCTTGACAACATCCGCGGCCACGTCAGGCGAGTATTCGAAAGC
>JAAZAB010000429.1 GCA_012514555.1 Lentisphaerota bacterium | reverse complement strand
GTCCGAGTAATCGGCGTCATGGGCGCATATGAACGTGTCCTGTTCCGAGCCGCCCGGCTGCTGGCCGCCGTGGCTTGACTGGAAGTAGAGCACAATGTCGTTGGTTGTCGCAGAGGCGGCCATGAAGCGCATGGTGTCCCGCAGCCTGGTCCTTGTGGCCTGGCTGTCGGTGAGCGTCAGGATCGCGTTGGTGGACCAGCGCATGTCCGGGTCGCCCAGGAGCATTGTGTCCCGCACGCCCAGCGCGTCGTTTACGCACGCATTGAGGTCTCCGGGCCCGTAGGCGGGGTCGTAACGATTTATGCCCACCAGCAGCGCGCGGCGCGGCGCGAATGCGAATTCGCCGGCCGCGTAGCCGCTGTCGCTGAGGCTGAATTCGCTGTATCCCAGGCTGTTGTGGGACTTGACCTTGTATTGATACAGCACGTTCGGCTGAACGCCGTAATCCCTGTAAGGCGGGCCTGACACGTTGTTCGTGTTGAGATCGGCCCAGCCGTTCGTGCTGTGCATGCGCGCAATCACGTAGTTGGTTGCGCCGACGGCCGGGCTCCATGTCACTTCGACGTAGTTGGAATGGACGCCGTCGCTCGCGGCGACGTTCGCCGGGACGGCCGGCATGCTGCTCAGGCTCGGGCCGCTGAGAATGTCGAAGCTCAGGATGTATTCGACGCCATGCCGGTCCTGGGAATCCTTGCAGATCACGTAGTAGGTTCCGCCTGTCACGCAGGTGTTGGAAATGACCGCGTTGATCTGGAACGGGTCCGCGCCCCTGGCGATCAGCCTTCCGTCCGGGCCGTAGAGTTCGATTCGGGGATTCAGGTCGCTGTTCAGCGTGTCTTTCTCGCGCATCGAGAGCCGTATGACATCATTGGACTGCACGGCGAACATGGCGATGTCAAGGTCGCCCGGCGCGTCTATTTTGCCGGCCCGGGCGTCGCCGTTGCCGATGGCGCCGATGTCAGGGTCGCCGGGGTCCATCTCGCCAGGAATGCGCGCCATGCATACCGAGTAAGGCCCAATGGCGCTGAAATGATCGTTCATTACTATGGTGTATATGCCGGTGGCGGTGAGGTATTTCGTGAGTTCAGAGCGGTATTCCGGGTTGAGGGCAATGTCGTTTGTGAGGAGATGCCCGTCCGGGTCATAGAGCTGAAGCTTGGGCACCAGTTTGACCTCGCTCTGGCCCATGCGGATCTGGACGGTGCAGGGATTGGTGACCGAGAAAAATGCGGCGTCCAGGTCTGCGCTGGCATTCACGGTTCCACTCAATGATTTTCCGCTGTAGATTGAGCCGACATCGAGGTCGGCGTACGAGAGCGGATAATCCACCATTCGCAGCATGGATACGCTGATGCTCCAATAAAGGTAATTCGTGGTTGCTTCGCTGAACCTGTTGCAGTCAAGGTAGTACCAGCCGGGGGTTTTCGCGTTGACCACCACGTCGGTTGACCCAATGTGAAAGTAGTTGGTAAAGTCCATGATCACGGAATGATCCGGATTTCTAAGAATGAAATCCGGCGCGTATCCAAGCGGGTTTTCATTGGCCACGCGCACAATGACGGTGTCATTCGATTCCGCATAGAACGTGAAGGAGGCTGTGTGGTAGGCGTAGTCCCACCAAAGATTGGCGGTCAAGTATTGGCCTGACTCTATCGGCTGCTCAGCCTTGATTGCTGTCGAGAGTCCGAGTGAAAGGCATACGGCCAGAAGGAAAGGGCACGGGCAACGGATACGCATGAGCATACTCCGAGTGAAGTTTTTTTGCAGTAACTTATAACATATCCCTTGCCCATGCGCGTTGTCAAAGCCAATCTGCGCCCAATTGAGCAATGCGGAAAGCTCCCTTGTCGCTTGACAACGGGCGGCCTCTTACTTAACCTATTTCCCTTTCACTGATGTAGGAAAACGAACGTGCCAGCAGGAGCTTCAGCCAAATTCAGGCTTGTCGGGAACGCGGGCGTGGAAGTGACCGCGGGGGGCCGGGTTGTGCTCGTGGACGCGTTTTACCGGCCGTTTGCCGGGGTGGCCGGCGCGCCGGCCTTGGATCCGCTGGCGCTGGACCGCATAGACCTCATCCTCGTGACGCACCTCCACGGCGACCATTTTGACGCCCCGTCACTCATAGCGGCGGCCCGGCGGACCGGCGCGGCGGTGGCGGGCCCTGGCTCGGTTGTCGGCGCCCTGTCTTCTAAGGTGGCGCCCGGCCGCCTTCTGACGCTGGAGCCGCCCGGCCCGGGCGCGTCCTGTTCCGCGGCCGTTGACGGCATCGCTGTGCGGGCGTTTCGCACCGTTCATACGCGGGACCACAACTCATACCGGGTCGAGCTGGGCGGCTTTAGGTTTTTCCACGACGGCGACAACGAGGATACGGTCGCGCTGAATCCGGAATCGATCCGGCCCCTTGACGCGCTGTTCATCGGGACGTGGCAGGGTTCGGGCTGGCCCGGATTCATCCGCAAGCTGAAGCCCGCCCGCTGGGTCGTAATCCACCTCTCGGACGGCGAGGTTGAGGAGCATTCGAGCGGCAAATTCCTGCCCGGGCTATGCGACAGCGTTCCGGAAGGACTCCTGGTCCTGCGGCCGGGCGAAACATGGGAGGGGAGCCCGTCGTGAGAACCCGGAAAAGGGGCAAGGGCGTGGTGCTGCGGCCGCGGCGGACGCGCTTCGTGGAGCTGTTCCGCACCACGCCGCCGAAAACGGTGTGCCCGAATTTTTACGTGCTGAGCCACGCGAACGGATGCGCCTTTCAGCCGCACTGCGAGTACTGCTACCTTAAATCCTCGCTGTGGCACATCGAGGGCTCGCACGTGTTCACCAATACAGACCGCATGTTCCGCGAAATCCGGGCGTGGATTCGCCGGGACGGTCTGGAGACGCACATACTCAACATGGGCAACCTTTCTGACAGCCTCGTGTTCGAGCCGGTCCGGCCCCTTGTGGTTGAGCTTGTGGAGCTGTTCCGAGCCGAGGCCGAGGCGCGAGGCCGGCCGCACTCGATCCTGATGGTCACCAAGGGCGGGCTTGCGGACTGCGCCCCGCTGCTTGCGGCCAGGCCCTGCGCCAACGTCATAGTGTCGTTTTCCCTGAACAACCCGGCGGCCGCCCGAAGGCATGAGCCCGGCGCGGCGCCGGTGTCCAGCCGGCTTGCGGCCGCCCGGCGGCTCCGCGACAAGGGCTGGCGGGTCCGGATCAGGATCGACCCCATGTTGCGCGGGTTCACCTACGGCCATCTGAGCCGGAAGGTGCGGGCGCTCAGGCCCGAGCGGGTGACGCTTGGCAGCCTGCGCGCCGAGACGAACCTGAAGCGGTGCGTGCCGTCCGCTCTGTTCGAGCACCTGGAGCCGGCCGTGGATCCCAAGGGCCTGGCCCGGTACCCGTTTGCGGAGCGCCTGGCCATGTACGAAAGCGCGGCGAATGCGCTTGGCAACGTGTGCCCGATCGGCCTTTGCGAGGAGCCGCCCGAGATGTGGGACACGCTCGGCTTTGACCGCGAGGGCCGGACCTGCAACTGCGGCGGGTGACGGTTCGCGTCAGGGTTCTTC
>JAAZAB010000428.1 GCA_012514555.1 Lentisphaerota bacterium | reverse complement strand
GGGAGACATCGAATGAGCCGTCAACGATTATGTTCCGGGCCACATCCATTTCCACGCCCAGCGCCTGCATGATCTTCTTCAAGAGGTTGAATATTCCGAAGTCGAACCTGCGGATGAACACCAGCTCGCGCTTGTTGAAGAACGACACGTAGCTGACCTCCGCGCCATATTCCACGACGCCGACGGCGTCGTCCTTGTGCTTCTTCAAAGGTCCGGCGGCGAAAGCCGAAAGGGCCGCCAGGCCGGACACCTCGACCGACACCGGAATGGGCAGTCCCTGCGGAAACATGAGGTTGACCGCCTGGACGTGGCCCTCGGGCAGCGCCACTGCCAGGACCCGGGTTTCCGAGCTGCCGCGCTCCACGCCGAGGGAATGATAGGAGATTCTATACTGCCCGTCGCCAAGCCCGAGATGCTCGCGTATCTTGTCGTCCGAATCCTGGTCAACCTGGCCGGCAAGGTTCAACAGCTTGACCACCGCTCCGCCGCCGGCGACGGACACCCCGGCGCGCTTGGCATGGAAGAGTTTTGGCAGCTGCATTTCAGGAACGGAAGCCGTTCCGGCCAGAATGTCCGCCGACAATTCGACGCCGGAAAACGCGCCGGCCGCGAACACGGCCAGGCCGTCTCCGCTTTTCTTAACCCGCACGCACCGCACGCCGGTCGGGTCCAGATCGATCGCCACAAAATCCTGGTGCTTTTGCTTGCGGGGCTTTTGTTTCAGTAAATCGCCGATTGAGCCCATAATAAGTGGCCGGGGTGCCTTCTCCGTTTGCCGGGCCGCGGCTATTGAGGCCGGGATTGCGCCCTCACTGGCGTTCAGCCGCCCAGGTGACGACCTTCAGGCCCTGGAATGTGTCAATTGTTCCGGAGCCGGTCATGGCATTGTTGTTGTTAAGCGTGCCCGCCAGTTCCAGGTCGCCGATGTTATGCGAAATGCTCATGGTGATTGTGAACGTGTTTGTGCTGAATGTCGCCGTGCCGTTTGCTGCGTTCGACATCCACGCCACCCTGTAATCCCCGGATTCCATGGAAATGGCAAGCGGCGAATCGGCGATCACCAGGCTGGCGTCCGCCGTCGCCACGTCCATTTTCCAGGCGGACGGCCCGCCGTCGGGCGCCAGTATGGATCGCGGCTCCGGATCGCTGTCGGAGTTGCACCCCGCCAAAACCAGCGCGACTCCAATTGCCAGCCCCGCCATGCCCAATACCCGGCTTTTCATGAAACACCTCCTTGCGCATCGGCTTTCGACACCAACACCTGCGTCCGCATCAGCCGGCCGGCGGCCGCGGCCCCGCGCGCCACCGGAAAACCGATGAGCGAGAATCTAACCCGGCGTCCGGCCAAGTGCAAGCTAAAACATCGGGCCGGACAATCCGGCCGGCGGGCTCCGCCTAATCCGCATCCTCAAGGCCGGGCGCGCAAAGTTCATCCACGCGGATCAGGGTCCGGTTCTTCCCGGGATGGCTGCGGACTTCGACGTTCTTGACCATCCAGACCCCGGACACCCGGCGGAAGTCCTTCACGGAGAAAGACCGCGCCAACTGCCCATCGCGCCCGGTCTCCTCCATCTTGAGAAACACCCGCATTTTCATGTCAATCCACACCCGGACCGGGCCTCCGGCCGACGCCCCGGCGGGCGGTGAAAATTCAAGGATATAGCATTCCCTGCCCTTGACCCGGCCGAGCCCGGTCGTCCGCCCTTCGCGCCGCCATAGAAATGAAAGGGCGAGGTCGCTCCATGCCACGTCGGTGCCCGGAATGGGCGCGTAAAACCCGGCGCCGTCGAGCGGGCTGATTTTCCCGTCCTCCTCCAGCTGCCAGCCCGCCTCGCCGTCGGCAAACCAGACAACCAGCAGTTGCCGGCGCACGGCGCCGAAAGCGTCGAGCAACGTGTATTGGATTGAAGCCGGGTCCGACGCGAAATCCAGCTCGGCCTCGAAAGAGAATATCCGCCGCCGCTGACGCGGCAGGCCGCCGCGCAGAACCTGGCCGCGCAATAGAACCGGGATAGAGGGCAGCCCGCTCCGGACCGAGCTCAATACGCTTTCAGCCGGCGGCAGGCGCTGCTCCCCGGCCTGGGCAAAATCCGGCTCATCCGGATCGGAGCCCGGGGCGCAGGCGGCGGAGAGCGCAAGCAGCAGGACGAAGCCCAGGGCTAGACGCGCGGACTGCGGGCGCCCGGGAGAACTCCGGGCTGGAACTGGCATATTACAGCCCCTCCTTGAGCAGGCGGATCCGTTCGGACGCGGCCTCGCGGACGGCGGGATGTGCGTCATTTTCCGCGATTTCGCCCAGCAATTCGGCGTCGGTCATCTTTTTGACAGCCGCGACGCGAACGTCGGGGCTCGAATCGTTGCGCGCGATCTCCTCCCACAGCGCGGGGTCCCTGGCCTGCTCGACCGCGGCAATGCGCACCGCGGGCGACGGATCCGAGCGCAGGACTTTTGCCAGCGCCCGGGAATTCGTCATCTTCCTTACAGCCTGCGCGCGAATCGCCTCCTTCGAGTTCGACGCAAGGTCGAAAAGCACGTCCGTATCAGTGACCCGATCCAGGGCGGCCTTCCGCAAATCGGCGGAGCTATCGAAGCGCGCCACGGCGGCAAGAACCGTCTGGTCCACCAGTTTCCGGACCGCGGCCAGGCGGACCTTCTCGTCGGCGTCGCCCGCGGCCGCCTCCTCGAGCGCCGCCTGCTCGGACATCGCCTCGACCGCGGCCAGCCGCACGGCCGCCGCGCTGTCATTCAGGGCGACCAGAGCCAGGGTTTCCTCATCCTTCACGCGCCGCACGGCCGCGGCGCGAACGCTCTCGCTCCCATCGCTCAGCGCCGCCGCGATGAGCACGCCTTCGTCGTCCAGGCGCTCGGCGGCGGCCGCGCGCACGGCGGGCGAGGAGTCGCTTGTGGCAATCTTGGCAAGCGCCGCATTGGTCGGCATGCGGCCGACCGCCGCCGCCCGGACCTGTTCCGCCTCATCATTTAGAGCGATGTCTATAAGCAACTCTTCGTCCTCCAGGGCCAGGACGGCCTGCCGGCGAACCAGAGGATCGGCGTCATTCTGCGCAAGGCCGGCAAGCACCGAGAGGTCGGATATTTTCCGGGCGGCGACCCACCGGACCATTGCGTCCTGATCGCCCCGCGCGATTGCGGCGAGGTCCGCGGGCGCCGCGACCCGCTCCGCGGCGGTTTTCCTGACGTCCGGGTCAGGATCGGACCGGGCAATATCGAAAAGCCTGTCCGGGCTCTCCAGCCCCTGCACGGCCATCCGGCGCACGTACGCGTCCTGGTGCCCGCGCGCCAGCCGGAACAGGGCCGCCTGGTTTGTCAGGTTCGCAACGGCGGCCTGGCAGACCACCGTGTTGGTCTGCTTCACGGCCAGCATTTCCAGCAGGGCCTGGTCCCGGAGCGATCCGGCCGCCGCCGCGCGGGTCATGGAATCAGGATGCCTCATCGCTATGCCGGCCAGCACCGCGGGAAGCCGGACAAGGGTCAGCGCCTCGATGCGCACCCGCTGATCCGTGTTGTCCCGCGCAACGTCGGCAATGTCGGCCTCATCCTTCAGACGCGAAAGGGCAGCCACCCTGACCGCGGTTGAGGTGTCGCCGGCCACGATGCTTCTGAGCAGCGCCTGGTCCCGCACGCGCAAGGCCGCCGCCGCGCGCACTTCCGGGTCCGGATCGTTCACGGCAAGCCGCTCTATCCGGGGCGTGCTTCGCGTCGTGATGTCCACCTTCCGCGAGGGGTCGTTGGTGTCGAAGCTGCCGGTGATCCGGACGCCGTCCGAATGCCGCAACACCGGCGCGCAGCCGGCAAGCGCCGCCAGCGCGAAACACGCGGATAGCACAATAAAGCTTCTTATTTCCATTCCGTTACCCAGGCAGTCAAGACTCCGCGCAATCCGTGCGGATGCGGTCCCGGAGCCGGTGATAGGCGAGCATTTTTACGGCAAGCCGGGCGGCCACGAATTCCGAGACCACCATGCCGGGAACCGGAACGACCTCGACTATATCCGCCGCGACAACTTCGCGCGCTCCAAACACGGCGCGCAGCAGCCTGAGCAGGGGATACCACCCCAGCCCGCCGGGCTCCGGCGTGCCCGTGCCCGGGACCAGGGACGGGTCCAGCCCGTCGATATCAACCGTAACATACACCCTCGGACCCAGCGCCCCCAGCGCTTTCGCGATCCATTCGCCGTCCGGCCCGGAGACGGCGTCGCGCGCCCAGATCACGGGCAGCCCGCGCCCGGCGATGAGGCGCGCCTCCTCCGAGCACAGGCTCCGGATGCCGGCATGCGCAACGCGCAGCCCGTAATCCACAAGGCGCCGCATGGCGCAGGCATGGGAATATGCGCTGCCCTCGTAGGTGTCCCTCAAGTCCGCGTGGGCGTCGACCTGTAAAACGGAAACCGGCCCGAATGCCTTCACCGCGGCCCGCACCAGCGGCACGGTCACGGTATGCTCGCCCCCGAGCGAAAGGAGAAACCGCCCGGCGCTCATCGCGGGAAGCGCCGCGGCCCGGATTCTCTCAAGCGCATCGGCGTCGCTCCCGGTCGCGCAGTCCACCTCCGGCAGCGTCTGAACCGCGAGCCCGGGCGACACTCCCAGCTCCTCGTCGTACAGCTCGGTTTGCACGCTGGCGTCGAGAATCGCCGCCGGCGCCCGGGCCGTGCCGCGCATGTAGCTTGCGGAGCGCTCGTAGGGCAAGGGCAGAACCGCGTAGGGCGAGCAGGGATTGCAGGACGCGCCCGGATCAAATTCGAGGAAGTGTCCCATCATTCCGCCAGGCCGACCACAGTCGAGCCCGGAACGCCGAACGGCAGGTTCCAGGCGATGATATTTCCATCGAGGGACTTGATATACCAGCACCCGGCCCCGCCGATTTCGCCGTAGACGGCCAGGTCGGCGTAACCGTCAGCGTCGAAGTCGCCGCAGACCGGCCTGAACAAGGAGCCGCCCCAGTTGACCTCCCATGCGATGCCGGCGCCGTAGACGCTTCGGATGTACCAGTAGCCCGCGAGCGTGTTGTACACCGCCAGGTCCGCGGCCCCGTCGCCGTCATAGTCGCCGGGCACAGGCACGCAGCCGGGATTGCCCCAGTTGAGGCCCCAGACGATCATCCGGCCGTCCAGGGCCATGGCATACCAGTTGTCAAGCGCGGGATCGAAAACGGCCAGGTCAAAAAGCCCGTCGCCGTCATAGTCGCCGGGCACGGCGTTCAACCCGGGCCCGCCGAAGCTGGCCAGCCAGGCGATCAGGCTTCCGTTCGCGGAAAGAATGCACCACTGCCCCTGATCCGAATTGTACAGGGCAAAGTCGGCCCGGCCGTCGCCGTCGTAGTCGCCGCGAACCGGGACATACCCCGGCGCGCCCCAGCTCAAGCCCCAGAACAAGACCGCTCCGCCCGCTGTCCGGACATACCACGTTCCCGAAGCCTCGTGGTACGCAGCAAGGTCCGAAACGCGGTCCCCGTCATAGTCGCCGGGCGCCGGCGTCATTTCAGCGCCGCCCCAGGCCACCCCATCGAGCGTCACGGCGTTGGAAGCGGACATTGCGTTCCACGAGCCGTCCGATGCGCCGTAGAAGGTCAGCTCCGACGCCCGGTCCCCGTCATAGTCGTTCACCACGTTCGACGCGGCCACGGGCGGGCGCGGGCCGGGTCCGGAGATGCGATAGCCGCTGTCCGAATCGCTGTACCCGCTTACGCCGGCCGAGTTCTTGGCGCGAATCCAGTAGTAGTAGAACACCCTGTCGGCAGTTGCGAAATCCTCGAAGCGGGTTCCAACAACGTCGGCAACCCATTCGGCCTTGTCAAGGAAATCCAGGACGTTGCGCCACACCTCGTAAGATGAGGCCCCGTACACGGCCGTCCATTCCACCCTGACGCGGTCGGGGTAAGTCCCGTCGCTGGCTGTCACGCCGCCCGGAACCGCGGGCACCGGGTTCGTGTGCGACACGCAGTAGCCGGAGGCCGGCGCGCTGAACGGGCCCGGGCCTTTAGTAGATTTGGCGCGGGCCCAATAGTGGAAAACAATGCCGGGCATGGCGCCCTCGTCGTCGCAGTTGGTCAGCGTGGTGTCAGCCACCTTGTAAGCGAGCCCGACGGCCGCGTTTGTATTGCGCCACACTTCATAGCCGGTCGCCCCCAAAACGCCGGACCAGGATACCCGGATCATGTTGGCGAAAGTGCCCTGGCTGGGCGACAGGTTCTGCGGCGCCTCCATGGCCCGCCACCCGGAGTCGACTTTGCTGACGGCGCCCGTGCACACCAGCCCCCCGGTGAGTTCGCTCCTGGCCTTGACCCAGTAATAGAAGGCGCGGCCCGGAGTGGCGGAAGCGTCCGAATATTGTGTGCCGGCCGGAGCGCCAAGCAGCGTTGCCGAGGCGGCATTGCTGGAGGTATTCCGGTACACCTCGTATGCCTCCGCGCCTTCAACCGCGCTCCAGGCCACCTGCACGCGGTTGGTATATGTGCCGTCGCTCGCCGACAAGCTCCCCGGGGCCGACAGGTTCCGGTAGCCGAAGTCAACCACGCTCCAGGCGCTGGTGCCTTCGGCGTTCTTGGCCTTGATCCAGTAGTAGTAGATGGACGCAGGGGCAGGCTCCGGGTCGGGATAAGCCGGCTCGCCAACGCTTGCAATGTTGATCCGGTCGGTGCCGTCATAGCGCGTGCCCCGCCAAACGTGATACTCCGACGCAGAGGATACCGGGTCCCAGGTGATGTGAATACGATCGGAATAGGTCCCGTCGCTCGCTCTCACGTTCTTGGGCGCCTCCGGAGGCCCCGCCTTGACGCCGGCAGCCGATCCGGGTGCGAAAGCCGCCCCGGTCAGCGATGCTGCGAATCCAAGCGCAAAGAATGCGCTTAATGATTTCATTCAAACCCCCATTCCCGGAGGATAACGCGCCTCCCGGTTCTCAAATCGAAATCCACGGGACCCGCCTGATGAAATAAGGGGCTCGCGGCAGGCCCATAAAATTTCATTGATTACAACCGATTTCCTCCTTTTATATCACGACTGGCACCGCATGTCAAACTCCGGAAAAACCAAATAATTCACTTTCAGGCTTGCCCCGGCAAGCGGCGCGAGTAACATTATCTTCCATGAGAGAACAATTTGACAGCAAGGGCCGGATGATCTTCCCCATCGCGGCGACAATCAATATGCCGGCTGCCATCGCCAACAGGAAGGGCGGCAAAGTCATTGTCACCGAGGCATTCTGCTCAAACGGGCATTCCCTGATGAGCAAAGTGAGGATTGACGGCGAGCCAGGCATTCATTTCATATATGCCAGCCAGGGCGGCAAAAAGAAAACGGACGTCGTCATTTCCCCGGTTCTGGGCGAATGCATGAAAAAGATTCTGAAGGGCGCCGCGTTAAAGCAGGATGACATCGTCAGGATTCTCTGCCCGACCTGCTTCACGGAACTGCCGGTCCTTTTTGACTGCGAATGCGGCGCGCCCATTTACCTCTTTTACCTTGACCGCCGGCTCCGGCACTCGTACGGGCAATCGTTCTGTTCCCGCATAGGCTGTACAAAGGCGAGCAGGCTTCGCTTTTCCCAGGATGTGCTCGACGATTTCATAAACAGCCACGGGTTCTGAGCCGCGGCTCATTTCCGCGACTGCGCGAGGGCCCGGCCATGGCGTGCCGCCTTGTAAAAACCGATCATATTCCCGAGCGCGCAAGGTTCCCGGCGGTGGACGCGCACAACCACCTCTGGTCGGACTGGGACAGGCTGGGTGAAATCGCCCGGGCCATGGACGAGGCCGGCGTGGCGTGCTGCAGCGACCTGACCGCCAACCTCGACCTGCGCATGGCAGGCGGCGGCTACAGCTTCCGGGCCGGCCGGATAGAAACGTTTTTCGAGCGCGCGGCAGCAGCGCATCCGGGCCGTTTCTACTGCTTCACCACCGCCACGTTCAGCCGGCCCTTCAGCGAGCCGCTGTTCACGGACGCGCGCGCTTTCGCCGAGGAAACCGTCGAGCTGCTGCGGAAGCACGTCCGGCTCGGCGCGCGGGGCCTGAAGATTCTGAAGGAGCTGGGCCTGCGCTACAGGGACGCCGGCGGCAACATCGTGTTCGCAGACGATCCGCGGCTGGCGCCCGTCTGGGAGGAAGCCGGGCGGCTCGGCGTGCCGGTGCTCATCCACCAGTCGGACCCCGCCGCTTTTTTCGAGCCCGTGACCCCGGAAAACGAGCACTTCGATACGCTCAGGAAATACCCGTCCTGGAGCTTCGCGGGCCCGGAGTTCCCGCGGAAGGAAGCGCTGCTGGAACACCGCGACCGCCTGGTCAGGAACCATCCGCGCACGGTTTTCATGCTGCCCCACGTGGCCAACCAGCCCGAGGACCTGGGCTACGTCTCCCGCCTTCTCGACTCATGCCCGAACGCGTTCATAGACTTCTCCGCCAGGACCGACGAGCTCGGACGCCAGCCCTATTCGGCCCGCGACTTCTTCCTGCGCCATTCCGGCCGAATCCTTTTCGGGATTGACATGCCGGTCTCGGCGGAACTCTACCGCTATCACTTCCGCTTTCTGGAAACACGGGACGAGTTTTTCATTCCGCCCGACTATGACGGCACGTTCGGGAGGCACAGGTGGAAGGTGCACGGGCTCGGGCTTCCGGACGCCGTTCTGAAGAGGGTGTATCACGAAAACGCGATGCTCATCATCCCCGGCCTGCGGGACGAGATGGTCGGGCGCATTTGACAAAAGGGAGGCGCATCATGATCCGGACCAGGGCGGCATTCATTGTCTACGGCGTGCACAAGGACGGGCTCAAGGACCCGATGGGCGCGCCGTTCATCGACGGCGCGATAGTGGCCCGCGCCAAGGCTGCGCTGCGCAAGGAGGGCATCGGTCTTGTCGAGTACGGGACGGTCGTTGCGTCGAAGGCCGAGGCGCGCGAAGCGATGTCCGCGTTCAAGAAGCGCGACGACGTGGACGCCGTCATCCTTTTCTCCGGCACGTGGGTCTGGGCCGCCAACCTGGCGGCCGCCATACGCGATTACGCCTCCGGCGGCCGCGGCGTGGTTGTCTGGACACACCCGGGCTCCCAGGGCTGGCGGCCCGTGGGCGGGCTCGTCATGCACGGCGGGCTCAAGGAAATAGGCGTGCCGCACACCTTCGTGTACGGCGCGGCGGATGACCCGGCGTCGCTCGCGCGCCTGTCGGCTTCCCTGCGCGCCTCGGCCATGAAGAACCGCCTCAACATGGCCACCTTCGGAGTTTTCGGCGGGCGCGGCATGGGCCAGACTTGCGGCGTGGCCGACCCGTCCCAGTGGATGCGGGTGTTCGGCGTAGACCTCGATTCGCGCGACACAACCGGCCTGATCCGCGCCGCCGGGGAAATAACCGCGGCCGAACTCCGCGGGGCGCGCGCCTCCATTCAGCGCCTGTTCAGCGAAAAAATCCCGGCCGGCAAGGTCGCGGACCGCTCGATCCGGCTCTACCTGGCGCTCCGCAAGATCGTGGAACGCGAAGGCTGGGCGGGCTACACCATACAGTCCTTTCCCGGCCTCGGCGACGATTACGGCGCAACCTGCTTCGCGCAAAGCCTCATGCTCAACGACCGCGTCGGAGTCTCCACGCTCTCCGACTTCAACACGCTGCTGACGGTCAAGCTCCTGGGCGACATGGGCGACGAGCCGGTCTACTACGGCGACCTGCAGCACATTGACAAGGCCAGTCGCGAGGTCAAGATAATAGGCGACGGCGCCTGTCCGCCAGGCCTCGCCGGGCGCCTCGGCCCGGCGGGCTTTCCATCAAGCTCGTCTGCAAGCCGGGCGAAGGCGTGCTGGCGCGCCTGGGCCGCGATAAAGGCGAATTCGAACTCGTGCTCTGCCGCTGCTCCGTGTTCGAGCCCCCGGCCGAAGCCCTGCGCGCGCGCCTGCTCGAGTGCGGCATCCCGTTCTGGCCGCACGCCTTCGTCAGGGTGCACGCCGACCCGGACGCGCTCATCCAGGCCTGGAACAACGAATACGCCTGCCTCGGCTACGGCGCGCACCTGTACGACGAGCTGGTCGCATTCTGCGAGCAGACCGGCATCCGCGCCGTCGCGCTGTAGGGGAGAAGTTTTGGGTTTTGAATTTTGGGTTTTGAGTTCGTTGTTGGATATTGGATATTCGATTGCTCTTTCCAGGGTGAATGAGGAAATCAGGAACATATGGAAAAGAGAGGAGACGGCGGGCATTTCCTTCCTGATTTCCAAATTATCTCCTGCCTGCGTGAAGAAGGGTTGATCCTATATGGAGCGGTTCACTGCTCCGCAATACGATTGCGTCAAAACATGCGCCGGGCCCTGGCAGGTCGAGTGCCTGCCGGGCGACGGCGCGCGCCTGAGCCGCCTCGCGTTCAACGGCCATGACCTGCTCACCGGCCCGCCGCCGGCCTTCCAGCCGCCGCGCCACGGCTGGGGCGCCTATGAAACCCGTCCGGTCTACGGGTACGACGACTGCATGCCGACCGTGGATCCCTGCCGCCACCCGGCCGCGGACTGGGACGTCCCGGATCACGGCGAGCTCTGCTGGCTGCCGTGGCGGGTCCGCGCAGGCGCAGCACTGGATTGCAGGGTCCGAAGCCGGCGCCTGCCCATCACATTCCGGCGCCGCCTCGAATTCGACGGCCCGCGCCTGGCATGGCGCTTCGAAGTGCGCAACGAAGGCGCGGCGCCCGTATTGTTCCAGCACGTCATGCACGCGCTCATGCCGCCCGAAGCCATTGCCGCGCTGCGGCTCCCGGACTTCGAAACGGCGTTTGATGAAATTCGCCGGGCGCCGGCGCCGATTGGAACGCCCGCCGCGGCAGCCGCCTCCATTCTAAACCTGCCCCGGGGGCACGCCGCCATGCTGCTGCTGCGCAAGGTAAAGGACGGCCGGGTGACCATACGCTTCCAGGACGGGCTGCTCCTGCGAATTCAATTCCCAGCCGACATGTTCCCCACCCTCGGCATCTGGTGGAATCGAAGCGGATACCCGGACGAGGACAATTGCCGCAGAAGCGAATGCGCTTTCGAGCCAATTCCCGGACCGGGCAGCTCCCTCGCCGATGCCGCGGCCTCAAAAACATGCCTGGTGGCCCCGCCGCGGTCCGAGCTTGCCTGGCGCGTAACATGGGAGTGCGATGCCCCGGCCGGGGCGAAATAGTCTCCCTGCGCGAATGCCGGGGTCAGAATGCGGATGCCTGTTGAATGCATATTCGCGGGCCATTCTGAACCAATATGGAGCAGTTCAAGTGGCAACCTCCATTATTGACAATCCGCAACGCATGCGGGACACTGTGAGCGCGCGTCGAATACCGTTTTCAGAAGCGCTCCGCCATGCCATACTCAAAAAAAATCCTTTCTTCGGACGAAGCGATCCAATCCTGGCGCGGCGCGCTCATGGCCAGGGGCGAGACGGTCGCGCTCGTGGCCGGCACGTTCGACCTTTTCCAGCCGGGCAACCTGCTGGCAATCCGCCGCGCCTCAAAGCTTGCAGACCGGGTCGTCGCATGGATCGAGCCTGACGATCCCGGGGGCCTCGCCGGCGCGAGAACCCGGTGCCGCAACGCCCTCGATATCCGGTCCGAGGCGGCCGCGTATCTGAAGGATGTTGCGGCTGTCATTCCCGGCCTGCCCGACCTGACCAGCGCGCTGCGAAGCCTGCGGCCGTTCACGCTTGTGGACTGTTCCGCGCAAACGGAAAAAGGGCCCGGCGCGGCCGCAGCCCGCCCCCTTGCGGCCCATACCGAGAGCCTGCTGCCGATCGGCGGGTGCTTTACCCGCGAAATTGCCCGGTCCGTCAGGGAAGGCCGCACCCCCATCGCACTTCCTGAACACCTTCAGCGCGTTCCCGGGGAAGACGCCGGCCTCGAAGCGCTTTTCCGCCAGCGCCAGGGCCGCGGAATCAAGCTTGTCACAATCAACGGGTGCTTCGACCTGCTTCACATCGGCCACCTTCGCATTCTCGGCCAGGCCCGGCTCAGAGGCGACCGGCTCATCGTCCTGGTGAACGACGACGAATCCGTGCGCCGTTACAAGGGCCCCGCCCGGCCTGTATTTCCCATCGTGTTCCGGCGCACGGCGCTCCTGATGCTGGAGCCCGTCAGCGCCGTATTGCCGTTCTCCGGCGACAACCCTCTCGCGGAGCTTGAAAAAATCGCCCCGGACGTTCATGTCAAGGGCGGCTCCTTCGAGGAAAACAGGGTCCTGGCGGAGCGCGAGCTGGTCGAAAGCAAGGGCGGCAGCCTGGTAACGCTCCCGTTCGTGGCCGGATACAGCAGCACGCGGCTGGTTCAATCAATGAAAGGATGCGCGCCATGAAGCCAGTGGTCATCCGGAGCGGCGTCAGCGCCTGCTCCGCGGCGGGCGTGCCGGGCCTGAGCGCCGGTCTCAGAAAACAGCTCGAGTGCGTCCTGATCCCGCCCGCGGCCATCCAGGGGCAGATCCGCAGGCTCGCGCGCGCCATCGTGCGCGACCACGGCCGGCGCAAGGAACCGCTCCAGATGGTGGTCGTGCTCAAGGGCGGCGCTTTTTTCGGCGTGCACCTCGCCCAGGAGATATTCCGCCAGAGCGGCCCGGCCGTGCGCCTCAACTTCATACACGCCTCATCGTACGGCGGCGCCACGGCCAGTTCCGGCTCGGTCCATATCGAGGGCAGGCTCCCGGCCGTCAAGGGCGGGCGCCTGCTGATCGTGGAGGACATAGTGGACACCGGCCTGACCCTGTGGCGCCTGAAGCAGCACCTGCTCAAGAAGCGCAACGCCGCCTCCGTCCGCATCTGCGCGCTTCTGAGCAAGCCGGACCGGCGCCTGCCCTGGCTCGCGCGAAAGCTCGAAATAGACTACACGGGGTTCGTCATTCCCGACCTGTTCGTGGTCGGCTTCGGGCTCGACTGCGCGGAGTCCTTCCGGGAGCTGCCCTTCATAGCAGCCGTGAAAGCCGGCGCGCCGCCCGCGTGACCCGGCCCGGGTTATCCGCGTCCCAGGTTGACTCTTGCGGCGGAAGGTGCGATGATTCGGCAGGAACAGGAAAACATTGCGGCAAGGCACAACAGGGAGCAGCCATGATCAACATCCGCGAAATCAGGCCGGAAGACGCTCCGCAAGTCAGGGACTTGATCCGGGGCATCATGGAAACCGAATTTCCAGCCGACGGAAAGAGCTTCACCATGCACGACTTGGAGCAGCCGGACAAGTATTACCGCGGCGAAAACGACACTTTCCTGGTCGCCGAGGAAAACGGGAAGATCGTGGGAACCGTGGCGGTCAAGGAAGACACAAGGGATACCGCACTGCTGCGCAGGGTCTTCGTCAGCAAGGACTGCCGCGGCAGGGGCTGCGGCGGCATGCTGATGAACCGGGCCCTGGAATTCTGCTTCAAGCGCAATTATCAAAACGTGGTTTTCCGGGGCGTGGACAAGATGCAGGCCGCGCTCAAGCTCTGCCTTAAGAACGGGTTCGAAGCAACGAAGGTCCCGATCCAGAGCGACGTCAAGCTTACCATTCTGACCCGGAACATCAGGAACGCGGGTCCGGTCCAGGCGGCGGACTGACGCGCGCCGGCCGTCAGCCTATATGGAGCAGTTCAACTGCTCCGCGGTTGTCTTCGCTCGCTGCAAGATGTTTATGTGAAACTTGTTGCTATGGCAAATCGGCTCTGCTGATGCTGCACTGAATAGGTGAAAGACATCAAGAGAATATCCAATAACCAACAAGGAATATCCAATGTCCAAGTGAGCGAGAGATGAGAATGGCCGTATCCAAG
>JAAZAB010000427.1 GCA_012514555.1 Lentisphaerota bacterium | reverse complement strand
CGCGAAGCTGGTTGGTGAAAATGCAGCAGGTTTTCGAGTTGGCGATTATCGCCGTGAGCTTGCGCATGGCCTGCGACATGAGCCGGGCCTGCAGACCGACCTGCGCCTCGCCCATCTCGCCGTCGAGCTCGGCGCGCGGCGCTAGGGCAGCGACCGAGTCCACCACAACAACGTCTATGGCATTGCTGCGGATAAGGGTTTCGGCGATGGTCAGAGCCTCCTCCCCGGACGACGGCTGCGAAACGAGCAGGTTGTCGAGATCCACGCCTATGCGCTTGGCATACCCCGGGTCCAGGGCATGCTCGGCGTCGATGAACGCCACAGTGCCGCCTGCCTTCTGCGCATTGGCGATCACGTGCAATGTGAGCGTGGTCTTTCCCGAGGACTCCGGCCCGTAAATCTCGGTCACCCGGCCGCGCGGCAGGCCTCCGATGCCCAGCGCAATGTCCAGCGAGAAAGCGCCGGTCGATATGCACGGCACAGCCTGCCGCGCGTCCGCGTCGCCAAGCCGGATGATCGCGCCATCGCCGAATTCCTTCTGAATCTGGGCGACCAGCGTGTCTATGGCCGTGCCGCCCTTGTCCTCGGTCTTGCCCGCCTTTGCCGCCATGTCCATGCTCCTTCCGTTCTCGAAAATTATCCGCTGTTCCGGCAATTATTGCCACATTGAAGGCCGCGAACCAAGAACATTCTTCTCGCGGACGCCGGGAAAGTTTCCGGGACACAAGGCTTGACATCGGGAACGGCATCGGTCAAGAATATGCCCGTTTTTTCCCGAGCGCACACGCTCCGGAACCGGGCCGTTAACTCAGCGGAAGAGTGCCATCCTCACACGGTGGAAGTCGCTGGTTCAAATCCAGCACGGCCCACCATGCCATGCCGCCCCCCGCCAGGACGCCGGCGCAGTACGTCTTCCCAAAAAACCCCGGCGCGGGCAAAGCCGGGCCAATGCTCCAGTTCACCCTATTATGGCCAGAACCGCCCACGGCACGGCGTTGAAAACCAGGACCATGATTTTATAAGTGCCGATCATGGTGTAAATAGACGCATTGAACTTTTCCCGCGGCATGGGAAACCACCTGCTGTGCAGTTTGTACACAAAGTCGCCGCCCGCCGCCAGGACCAGGAACGAGAGCGCCAGCAGTCCCGCGTTCAATATCGTGCACCACATGAAAAACCTGCTCAATATCACGGCATCCATTGCGTTTCTCCTTTCCCCCTCTAATCGAGGGATATGACAGCCGACTTGCCCGTATCCTGTCCGCCGGGCAGCGTGACGCCGATCCCGCGGGCGCTGCCACCCGGCCACGCGATATCCAATCGAACGGTCCCTGCGCCCGCGCAGGGGTCGGCCATTGCCGCGCGCCAGCCGCCATGCGCGCGGCGAATCGCCAGCACGCAGGCCCTGTCAACGGCAATCCGCCACGCCTGCCACTCGATCCGCCCGGCCTCATAAAAGACGATTCCAAGCGCCTCGTCGCCTTGATGATATGCCGCCTGGGCATTCGCGCAGTTGGATACGATTCGAAAAGGCGGGCTGAGCGCCAGTTCCGGAACATCCCGGACTTTAACACCCGGCATTACGGCGTATTCGTAGGTCGCGCCCCGCGGACTCACTCCATGAGCCAGACCCGCCATAAACACCCTGTCGGCAACCGGGCCCAGAACGCCATAGCCTTCCGCGTGTGACCGATTCGAGCTGATGCGGCGCCAGTTCCCCTCAACGCGCTTGTTGACCAGCATGACGGGCGTGGATTTGGCGAACAGGTATGCGATTCCGTCGTGCCACAGCCAGCGGACGTCAAACGTGCCAGAGCCATCTACCGCAACCCTGGACCCCGTGTCGCCGCCGACGGTGACAGGACCGCGCAGACGGCACTGGTTCAAAGTCGTGACCACGGGGTGACCAGTTGCGCAGCAGATGTCGGCGCCCAGGCAGACAGCAAGGTCGCTGAAAAAAAACCACGCTTTGCGCGCGCGGAGCGAACCGCGCTGAAGCTGAAAGGCCGCAACGCCCGTTGTCCCGTCGGAGGCCCCCCCGGAAAACGGCGATTCGCCCCTGCGCTGCGGATCTCCGGTTTTATGCGGCTCCAGTTCCACCGTCGTTCCGGGCACTCTCTGCCAGTCCCAGGCGGGAAAGAGGTTTATGTATTCGCCGCCATGGCGCATGATGCAGGTGGCGCCTTCGGCCAGGTAGTGGCTCAAATGGCCCTCGCCGCACCCGGCGAGATTGTCCGTGTTCATCGTGCGCGTCGAGTACATGCGGGCCGACATGTACCATCCGCGGCCGTGATGCGCCATGATGTCGCTGCACGGGAAGTGCTTGTTGCCAATCAGCGGCGGGGCCGCCGGGGCCTCGTCAATGCGCGCCGCCAATGCCCGGAACTCGTCTTCGCGGCCGGTCACGACCCTGAGCATGTCCCGCGCGGCCCTGCCCAGATAGAGCGCAGTCTGCTGCGGCCGCGTAATCTCGCGGCCCTCGGCACCGAAATCGGTGTGGGGGCCGTGCGCCAGCCACTGCGAGCCGTCGAGGATATAGGCGCTCAACAGCGCTATCTTTTCCGGCGTGAAGGCGAACGCCGTGCCGTCGGCCATCGCGACGAGCCGCGCGTTGTCCGTTGCGAAACCGGCCCCATAACCGTGGTTGTAGAGACAGGGGCCGTGCTGATGAAAGCTGAAATCGGCCCGGATGCCCTCGCCGTCGCTGATCCGCAGCTCCGAGGCGATCCGGATGAACGCGCGCCGCAGCAGCGCCTCATCCTTCTGGAGCACGGCCCTGCGCGCGGTGATCTCGGCCTGCCAGACCAGGTTCTGCCCTGTTGGAGATCCGCCCGAAGCCGCCTTGTCTTCGCCATCGCCCATCCTGGCCCGCTTCAAAATCTCAAACCCCTTGGCTCTCTGCGCATCGGTCAAGTCGCCGTCCAGCATGAGCAGAACCAGGGAGACCATGCCCGGCGCGCCGATGCAGTCCCACCACCACGGCCTGCGAGGATCCCTGCTCAGCCAGCAGTCGAGCGCACGCGCGATTTCACCGCCCAAATCCGCATCCCCGCGCGAATCCGACGCCGGCGCAAACCAGGCTTGCGCAAGCGTCAGAAGCCGGCGCAGATGCTCCGCCGGCTCCCATGTCGTGGTCGAGCTCCCCCCATAGTTCACATCCGGCCAACTGCCGTCCTCCTGAAGCGAGGAGCGCATCTGAAGCACCCGCCCGGAGTCTGGCGGCTCCCGAAGGTGATCCAGCATGCGGCTGCGGATAGTTTCAAGGTCATTCATCGCGCGTCTCCACACGTTAGCGTATGCCCAAACGACAAGTGAGGGATCATCAGAAACCGGCCGGAAGCTTTGAGCGCATCATTTTCTTCCGGTTCAGCCGGCGCCCATCCACTATGAAAGTGCCGTCGCCGACCGCGTGAACAGTTCGCTTCTCCTTTCTCGACTCGTCAAAGTGCGCTGCAAGGCCTTCGAGGACAACGATATTGTGCCTCCCGACAATCTCGACAACTTTGCACTCGATGTTCGCAAGGCATTCTTTTATCAAGGGCGCTTTGACGTGCTTTCCCTTCAAGGGGGTCAGCATGAACTTTTCAAATTTGTCCGTATCCGCGCCGGAGCATGTTCCCACTCCAACTACCTTGTCAAGCATGTCAACAGTGGGAATCGCAATGACACACTCCTTCGTTCTGCGAAGGGCGGCGAAGGAATAGTTCCATGGCCCGGTGGTCATGGCAAATATCGGCTTAAAGTCCACCACCATTGTCCACGAGATTGTCATTATGTTGTTCTTCACAGCGTCATGCGTCGTGACAAGAACGGCTGGACCGGATTCCAACAGCGTGAACGCTTTGCCGATCTGTATTTTTTTCATGTTCTAACGCTCCTCCATCCTTGTTCGCCTGACTTGCCGGCCGGGGCTCGATGCCGGGCGTAGCCGCCGGCTTGCCCCCCCCGGCAGGCCGGCCCGCCAGGGCATCCAGATAGGCGTCCCGCTGTCAGGCAACATGTTCACCGCATCCCTTCTTGAACCCGGATTGTATCGCTTCGCGGAAGACCTCCTTGCCAGGCATTCTACTTCGTCTCCCGCCTCCGTCAATTCAGGAAAACCCCGCATTGATCCATTCTCCTGTTCTACGCACTTCACTTCATCAATTATGGCGGGTTACCCGGAGGATATGTCTTCTTGCTTTTTTCAGCTCCAAGTGTGATCTTCATCTGTTGCGGACACTTAAGAGCCAAAGAAAGGACAAACGATGACGGACACATTTAACAATTCCATGTCTCCCAAAGATGCGCAGCCTATCAGACTGGCCGTCGCCAGCCTCATACTGGGAATCGTCTCGATTGCATACAGTCTGTTCCTGGTTGGAGGAATACTGGCCATCATTGGTTTAATTCTGGGTTGGATTCATCTGAGGAAGCAAACAACATTTCGCGCGATGGCGACATGGGGCATCATTTTGTCCGTTGTCGGTCTACTGGCCTCCGTTTGGCTAGGATACTTATCCTACCAAACATACAAGCAAATACAGGCGGCTATGGGCGGGGGCGGAGACGAAAGTGGCGCTGCGCTTGAAGAGTGGCAGGGCGTGAGAGCACCTGATTTCACCGTGATGAGCCTGGACGGCGAGCAAATCCAATTGGCGGATTTGCGCGGCAAACGGGTTGTGCTTGATTTCTGGGCCACATGGTGCCCGCCCTGTGTCATGGAAATCCCGCATTTTGTTCGACTCGTAAAGGATTCCGGCGCAAATGATCTGCTGGTTGTCGGCATCAGTAGCGAGGAAAAGGATCGTCTTG
>JAAZAB010000426.1 GCA_012514555.1 Lentisphaerota bacterium | reverse complement strand
TCCTATCCCCTCGTCCTCGTCCTCGAACTTGGCTATTGGACATTGGACTTGGATATTGGATATTCGATCGCTCTTTCCAGGTTGAGTCCCCTTAGACGCTCTTAAGGACAGACTCGAATGGCGCTAAATTAAGCTCGCGGCGGTCGAGGCCGACCGCCCTTAGCGCCGAAATATGGGTGTTTTCCATGAAGGGCGGCTGGCCCCAGCCGCCGTTTGACGGAAATATGAGCTTAATTTAGCGCCATTCCACGGAATTTGCGAGACGAAAAACAGAATGATATACGGACGCGCGAAGGTAGATTCGGGCGGGCCGGGGCGTCTCCGCCAGCCCACGCGCGATGCTGCGCACGGGTCGGCCGGCGTTGCTGCATTGCGCAAGCAAATGCGGATGCAGCTTGACAAGATGGCGCTTCCGGGCAAACTTCAAACATTGAACCTGCGGCAAATCAGGGCCCGCGCCGCGGCGCGCTGCGACATCGCAGGCGAGACCGTTCGCTTTGTGTTCCAGGGCCGGGCGGGCTCCGCATTGCGGCCGGGCGGGCCAGGATCGCCTTCCGGAACGGAACGCGGGAGACATAATAATGCGGATGCCTGGCAACCTGCCGCCCGATATCGCGGAAGCCTATCAAGCGGCGGCAGAAAAGAACGTTCTGGCAGCCCTTAACCCGGATGTCTTCTTCGGGTATTTTTCCGTATGCTCGGACGGCCAGGGCCACGGGGGAAACACCACATTCCCCGGGCTGGACTGGGGGCAATCCGCGGAGGCGCTTCTATGGCTGGGGCGCAAGGCGGAGGTGCTCGCAAGCTGGGAGTACGTGAAAAAGTTTCAGCGCGAGGACGGGCTTTTGCCGTTCGCCATCATTCCGGATATTGCCGGGCGCACAGTGACGGTCAACGGCCGGCCGCTGACCGCGGATGCCGGCGGCGCAGTTTTCGTTCATTGGGTTCCCGGCAACCCGCTCCGCACCCTGGCGAACGTCACCTTCCTTCTCCTGGCTGAGGCGATCTTCGCGCAGACGGCGGACCGGAAATGGCTCGCGGATCAAATCCCCTGGCTGCGCGGCGCCGCCGGGTGGCTGCGGAACCAGATCACCGCGGAAGGACTCATGCCCGGCGGCGGGTTCTATATTGAACGGCCGGCGCGCCTGGAATTTGACGGCGTGAACCAGTGCTATTCCACCCATGCCGTGGAGCGGACGGCGCGCCTGTTCGAGGCCGCCGGAGAAGCAGGGCCCGCCGCGCGCTGCCGGGAAGCCGCGGCCAGGCTGACCGCGGGATTCCGCCGGCATTTCTGGGCCGCCGACCACTGTGTCGAGTACATCCACCCGGAGCGCGGGCCGATCAGCAGCCACGGATTGACCGATGTCGACTGGGCGGCAATAGCCACGGGAATCGCCGGCGAGCGGCAGATTGCCGTCCTTTGGCCTCAGCTCAAGGACAACCATGACTTCATCTTCAGCGGCATGCCGACCGGAATTTCCACGCGGCCCGAGACGTACGAGGACTGGGAGATGCAGGGCATAGACCGCCACGACCTTGCGGCTATGGGGCGGGTATGGTACCTGGAATGCTGGGCCCGCGCGCAAATGGGAGACCAGGCTGGAATCCGGCGCCTGCTGGGCGTGGTTGCCGGCGTCGGCAAGGCTGACGGCTGGTCATGGCAGGAGCGGTATTACTCGAAGCGCACCGGCTTCATCGGCGCGTTCCGCATGGGCCGCTACTGCGAATACCCCGCCAATTTCATACGGATCGTGCACCGCTTTTTACCGCCCGGATAAAATTGCCGGGCCAGGCGGATTTTGCATCAACGCGTAAAAAAGGAGGACCCGTTAGAATGAAAGCCAAAATCCGCGCCCCCTCACCCCGCTACCCCGTCCTGGACGCGCACAACGACAGCATCATCCTCCGCCAGGTGCGCGGGGATCCCATGGACTTTGCGGATGTCAACCCGCGGTATCACGTGGACCTGCCGCGCCTGAGGCGCGGCGGGATATCCGCAATATTCGTCATGGTGGGCGAAGGCCACCTGCAGCAGTCCCTGCAGCTGATTGACGCGGGGCATTGCATGTGCGCCGCGCATCCCAAAAATTTTGCCCTGTGCCTCACCGCCTCCGACGTGCGCCGGGCCAATCGCGAAGACAGAATAGCCCTTATCATGTCCATAGAGGGCCAGGCGATGTTCTCCGAGAGGCTTGAAAACCTGCGGAACTGGCAGCGGCTCGGCGTCCGCGTGGCCAGCCTCACGCACGGCGGCGGGAACATTGGCGCGGACAACACGTTCGAGCTCCAGGTCGACCGCAGCTATTTCACCTACATGGCGGCTGACGAACGCGCGCTGGTCCGGCGCCAGTCGAAAGGCCTGACCTCCTTCGGCAGCGAGGCGCTGGATGAAATGGCGAGGCTCGGGCTTGTCTGCGACCTGGCCCACGCCAACGACAATGCGTTCTGGGAGGCGATCGGGCACGGGAAAGTCAAGGTCTGCGTCACGCACGGCAACTGCCATGCGCTCTGCCCGCACATGCGCAACCTGACGGACGAAATGCTCAAAGCGCTGGCGGCGCGCAATGGCGTGATCGGCATCTGTTTTTTCCGGTTCTTTATCGACCGCGAGAAGCCGACGCTCGACCGGCTGGCGGACCATTTCATTCATGCCCTTGAGATCATGGGCCCGGACCACGTCGGCATCGGGACGGACTTTGACGGCCTCCCATCGAACGTGCTCCCGATGATCGAGGATGCAGCCGGGCTCGGAGCGCTCTGGGAAAAGCTCGAATCGCGGGGCGTGCGCCCGGGCGTCTTGAAGAAAATCGGGATGGACAATTTTCTGCGGCTCCTGGATTAGCCGCTTCCGCTGGAAGATGTACGGCCGCTTCGGCGCATTGTCGCCGCGGCGGCGACAGCGCGTTGCTTGAACCTGGAAAGAGCAATCGAATATCCAACAAGGAAGGTCAGAAGTTTTGGGTTTTGAGTTTTGGGTTTTGAGTTGGGAGAGAGGAAAATCGCTATCGAAATCGAAACTGCTCCATATGGGTTGAATA
>JAAZAB010000044.1 GCA_012514555.1 Lentisphaerota bacterium | reverse complement strand
GCGGGTTCCGCGGCAGGCGCTTCAGGCGCAGGCGCGGGTTCCACGGCAGGCGCTTCAGGCGCAGGCGCGGGTTCTGCGGCAGGCGCTTCAGGCGCAGGCGCGGGTTCCGCAGCAGGCGCTTCAGGCGCAGGCGCGGGTTCCACGGCAGGAGCTTCAGGCGCAGGCGCAGGCGCAGGTTCCGCGGCAGGCGCTTCAGGCGCTGCGACGGGCTCGGGCGCGACAACTTCCATCCCAGCAGCCGTCCCCTCAGGGACCGCTTCCGGTTCCTGTCCGTAAACAGACTGAACCGAAAGCGGTCCCAGCATTCCGATAAACAAGAACGGCAGGAAATGCTTGGCAGACAACATCATTTCAGCTCCTATCCATATTCTTTCAACCATCAGGAATATCGGACTCTTGTTCATTTCGGCGCAACGAGCGTGTCAACAGAATCTTGTTTTACTTCAAAAAGCGTTCTTGGATACTTGGGGCTCAAAATTACAACTTTATCACGCTTGATGTCAATGACATTGTACTTATGATTTTTCAGATCAAGAACATCGTTTATCTTGACAGCATAAGTAGTGTCATCCGGCAGGAACTTCAGATCGGCGACAATTTCGTCCTGGTTGACGTCCTGGCCCATCACCAGCTTGAGCGTGCGATCCTCTTTTTTCAAGGTCAGGACCGAGACATTTTCCTTGATTGTCATGCCGGGCATGTCGGGCCTGGGAACCTCGATGTATTTCTCCTCGAAACTTGTGACCGTGTACTCCCCCACCCTGCCGCCGAGTTTCTCAAAATAATCCACCTGCGTGGTCTTGTTCTTTATGGTAAAAATGATGGTGGTTTCAGTCACGCGCTGCATGCTCGTGAAAACCAGGTTCAGCGGCATTATCGTGACCTTGACGAGGCGCAGCTTGACGGCACGGGGCGGAGAGTCCGCCGTGTCACGCGGATTCGTCCTTTGCTTGAACTCCTCGATATTCGTGAAGTAATCTTTGTCATGATCCTCGTTGACGTCAGCCGCGCTGTTCTTGTTGAAATTGTATTTATCCTCCCATTCATCAGGCAGTCCATCACCGTCGGTGTCAACGATCTTTTCGACTTTTTTCGGGTCGTCCGGCTGCGCCTGGCCGCAAAACAGGCATATCTTGGCGTCGAACAGGATCGGCTTCCGACATATCACGCAGGCAACACGGAGGGCTGGAACCATCATTGACGGAAGCTCCAGGGCTCCGACATCGTTTGAAGCGCCCAGCTTGCCGATGGCTTCGTCCAGGAACGTGACGTCAAACGGCCTGGTTGTTTTAATCTGTTCTTCCGCGTTCGCCCAGGGCTTCTGCTCAAGATCTTTTCGTGCCTCGCCGAGGCGGATGACAAGCCAGCCCACCGAAAATAGCAGTCCTGCCAGCACGGCAATGAGCGCAATGCGGTCGTAATTCGACTTAAACACGTCTTTCAATGCCGCAGGATCCATGTTCATGGCGTCGCACCCGGAGGCGTTAATCTTCCATTCCCGCCCGAGGCCCCGGCGCCACGGGATTCGGGGCTCGCAAAGCGGTAGACGTCAAGTTCCAGCTCGGCTTCAACCAGTTCATTTCCGATAACCACCCGCTCGGCGCGGGGCAGATGCTGGGCTTCAGGCGCCTCCGCTTCAGGGCCTTGCGCCCGTGTGGCCGGCGCAGCGCCAACGGCCGGGGGCGGCGCGGCAAACGTGATCTCGGAAACTGCCGCCTTGGGATTGAGCAGCTTGAACTGGGAGACGACGATAAAGGCGCTGTTCGCGGCCATTTGGTTCAAAACGGTCCAAATGGAATCCTCGCTTCCAACAATACTGAAGGAAAAATGGACCTTGGAAAACAATTCCCCGGCTGGCACGGACTCAATGGAAACATTTGTCGCCGCGACGGCGCCCTGCCCGGCGGGCGCCGGGCTTTGGCGGGAGCCGCGCCTGGAGGTGGACGCCGCAGACGCGCCCGAGACGTCAAACTTGTACCGCTTGACCGACCTAAGCTCCGCGATTTTAGCGTCCGCCATTATTCCGCAGATAACGTTCACAAGCTCGAACTGGTAATTCAGTCCCGGAATGTGCGCCGAATCGGGGGGAATGCCCTTGCTGACATACTGGTCGAAATCGAAATCGTAGTTGGGTGCAGGCAGCCGTACCCCGCCCTCGCCCATGCGTTTTGACAGGTTGCGCGCCATGTTCTGTATGTGCGAAATGAACGCCTCCGGCGCCATGTTCTTTGCATCGATCCGGCCTTTTTGAAGATCCCGGATAAGCCGGTCAACCATGTTGGTCAACACGGCCACGTTCTTCAGCTCGATCGCGACATTTGTTTCGGACGGGAACGGGTCCCTCTGGCAAAGCTCGTTGAACCTCGCCAAGGCGTTCTGGTACGCCTCTCTTTGCACCGAGTAAGTGCGCGACCCGTGGGACACCATCACGCCCGCGGCGGCGAGAAGCAGGGCCACTATTCCGGCGGCGGCCAGGAACCCCGCGTTTTTCTTAAGATTCATCATAGCGGCTTCTTCAGGGCAATCTGTATCTGGAACTCCCTGACGTACTCGTTGTCTTTCAAGGCCGGGGCCTGAACAATCGTCGTGGACTCGCCGAAAAGCGGCGATTCCCTGAAGCGGTCGCACAAGTTCCTGACCCAACTTTCCTTGCTCTTTCCGTCCTCGTCGAATATGCGGCCCTTGATTTCGATGTGGGTGATTCGTTTCGCGACGCCCGGCGCCGCCGGCCGCGCAGTCCTTGCGGTTCTTTGCCTGGCCGCCGGAGCGGCGGCGGCTTCAACAAGGTCGCCGAATTCGGGCGTCACGGACACCAGCCACATGCTTTCCATGCGGGCCCTGCCGGCCTTGTCGGTGGTGCCCGGGTCAACCTGCCTCATGCAATCGTAAATCGCGTCAATGACCCGCAGCCACTCGCTTCGCTTTGCCACCAGTTCTGACAGCACCTGGGCTTCGTCTTTTGCCTTTTCCGCCTGGCTCTCCACCTTCTGGAGCCGCATTTCAATCGCCTCAAGCTGTTCAACCCGCGCCTGAACGCCCTCCTTGCGTTGCTGCATTTTTCCGCCCAGGCTGAAAAAGGAAAGGTACCAGCACCCCGCAATAAGGATCAGGCCCGCTCCGGCCAGGGCAAGAATCGGGCGCTTGCGCCTGAACGCCTTGGCCTCGGCCACGTTCCGCGGCATCAGGTTGATTTCGATGGGACACGGCAGCGCCTGGCGCAGCGCCACGCCGACAACTTCGCCCATGGCATGAGCGCACTTTTCAATATCCTCGGATGCGACATTCCTGCCCAACACCACGTTTCGGAAAGGATTCAGGTGTTCAACCGGCACCTTCATCTTTTCCCGGAAAAACTCGTCCGTGCGTGCGATGACGCTCGTTCCTCCCGCCAGCAGCACGCGGGCCGGCCGGGTGCCGCCCTGCTGGCTGGTGTAGAATGTGATGGTTCGCTCAATTTCAACGTGCAGGCGCGTCATGGAGCTGCGGACGGCCTTGGATACCATCGAGAGCGTCTTGTCGGCGTAATCCTCAAAGGACCCGCCGAACGCGACGCTGGCGTTCTTGAACTTGAGCTCCTCGGCCTCCGCAAAGCCAATCTTGAATTCCTTCATCAGCTGCTGGGTGATGGCATTGCCGGCGCCAACCACGGGAAGCGTGCGGCTGTACAGGCGGTTGCCTTCCATGAACACCAGGTTCGTGGAACGCGCGCCAATGTCTATGACCAGGGTGCAGCCCTCGATATCGTCGTAATTGAAGCGAACCGCGTTATAAATCGCCATCGGCGCCATGTCGACGAGCTGGAGGTCCAGCCCCGATGCCTCGACCGCCAGGGTGAGCTTTTCAACAATGTCGGACTTGCAGGCAACCAGCATCACTTCCATGTCGTTCTCGGACTCGCCCATGAGCTGGTAGTCCCAGACAACCTCGTTGATCGGGAACGGAACGGTCTGGATCGCTTCGTACTGAACGGTCTGGTAAACCTTGTCCCGCTTGACCGGAGGCAGCTTGACAAGGCGGTGAAAGCTCGACTGCGCCGTGACGGAAACCCCGACGGGCCCAGGCTTGATACGCTTTTCGCGCAGGATATCGCGCAGCGCGTCGGTTATCATCTGGTTCTGGTCGACTTCGACGCCGGGATCGACCCCGAAAGGCCTTACCACCAGGTTCAGCAGTTCCAGTTTCGCATTGCGAAAGCGGAACTCGGCCAGCTTGATATCGCTGGCTCCGATGTCAAGGGCCAATATGCGGCTCGCGCTTCTGGGTTCCATTACTTCTGCTTGATTTCGTTGTGCCCGTCTATCGCCACAAACGCGAACGGCGTCTGGGCCCGGTTCAACAGCCTGCCTTCTATGGTCCTTAAATTGCTGCTCGCCCACCACGGCGCGGCGCTGGCGCTCACCTGGGGATGCGCCACAACCGCCACCTTTTCACCCCTGACGAAAAACTCGGCGGCCATGGCCTCTACGGAGCCATACCGCTCCAGCGCGCCCGGGCTGAGAAAAACAGCATCCTCGTGGGAGCCGCGGGGCACGTCCACGAATGTCACGGATGCCCGGAACATCACCGCGCCGGTTTGCTTGCCCTTGACTCCGACGTAGTACCGCACTTCCAGTTCGTCTATCCAGTCGGGCGCCGTATCGTAGCTGACATTTATCCTCGCCCAGTTGCGGACCTTGGGACGCTGCTCGTCGGTATTCACGTTGTAGTCAGGCGTTCGCTGTTTGCTTTCCTC
>JAAZAB010000425.1 GCA_012514555.1 Lentisphaerota bacterium | reverse complement strand
TCGGCGGCCTTGAACTGGCGAACGCGTTCAGCGAGCTGACGGATGCCGCCGAGCAGCGCGCGCGTTTCGAGGCGTGCGCGCAAGAGCGCCGCGCGCTGGGCCGCACCGCCTATGCGGTTGACGAGCTGTTTCTCGATGCGCTGGCCGGAGGCATGCCCGACTGCGCGGGCGCCGCTTTCGGGCTGGACCGCTTTCTGATTCTTCTCGCCGGCGCCCGCTCGATGGACGATGTTCTTCCGTTCCGGGAGTGAAACGCATGCTGCCCTGGCTCGAAACAGCGCTTGACCTCCTGTTCCCCCGTTCCTGCGCCGGCTGCGGCGGACCGGCGGGCCGTGAGTTCCGCTTCCTGTGCTGGGAGTGCATGGCCGGGCTACGCTTCATACGCCCGCCTTTTTGCGATTGCTGCGGCGATCCCCTTGACGGGGATGTTGAAGGTCCGTGGCTCTGCCCGGCCTGCGGTTCCGGGCGCGAGTTCGCTCGCGCGCGTTCCGCCGTCCGCTACGTTGGCGTCGTTCGCAGGCTGATCTGCGATTTCAAGTACCGGAGGGCGACCTGGCTCGGCCCGGACCTGGCCGCGCTGCTCGAGGGCTCGTACCGCGCCCATTACGAGGAAATGGGCGTTGACGCCGTCACGTGCGTGCCGCTGTTTTCCGCCAGGCAGCGCGCGCGGACATTCAACCAGGCCGAGCTGCTGGCGCGGCTGCTCGCCGCCCGGCTGCGCCTGCCGTTCGTAGGGGGGGCCGTTTCGCGCGTGCGCGACACGGGGACTCAAACGCATTTGACAGCCCGGGCCCGAATCGCTAATGTGAGCGCAGCTTTTAAGGCAATCAGGCCGGGGCGCCTGGATGGGCGCACCCTGCTCCTGGTGGACGACGTGATGACCACCGGGGCAACGGTCGGCGAATGCGCCGCGGTGATCCGCGCGGCCGGCGCGGCGGCAGTGCACGTGCTGACCGTGGCTCGCGGCTGATGGCGGCAATGAAAGGCGGGCCATGAGACTGTTCGGAGGCAAGAAATACTCCACCATCAAGGTGCGCAAGAAGGACCTTCCGGCAGGGCTCTGGGTGAAATGCCCGGGCTGCGCGGAGATCGTGTACAAGCACGAGATCGAGTCGGGCGTGGGCGTGTGCCCCAAGTGCCGGCACCATTTCCAGATCGGATGGCAGGCGCGCCTGGCGTCGCTGGTAGAGCAGGGCACCTTTGAAGAGATCGACGCCGACCTCGTGAGCGCCGACCCGCTGGATTTCAAGGGGCAGTCAACGTACGTGTCGAAAATGCAGGATGCGCGCAGGAAGACCGGCATGCGCGACGCGGTTGTCTGCGGGCTGGCGGCAATCGGCCCCGTGCGGGTTGCCATTGGCGTGATGGACTTTGCGTTCATGGGCGGAAGCATGGGCTCGGTGGTGGGCGAGAAGGTCACGCGCCTGGTCGAGCGCGGCACGCGCGACAGGCTGCCGGTGATTGTCATCTGCTCCTCGGGCGGCGCGCGGATGTACGAGGGCATGCTGAGCCTCATGCAGATGGCCAAGACGAGCGCCGCCGTTGCCCGCCATTCCCGGGCCGGCCTGCCTTTCATAACCGTGCTCACGCATCCCACAACGGCCGGCGTCATGGCCAGCTACGCGTCCCTGGGCGACGTTATCATAGCCGAGCCCGGCGCGCTGATCGGGTTTGCAGGGCCCCGCGTGATCAGGGAGACCACGCGCGAGGAGGTGCCGCCCGGATTCCAGCGCTCCGACTTTGTTCTCAAGCACGGGCTCGTCGACATGATCGTGCCGCGCCCGGAGCTCAAGCCGACGCTTTTGCGGCTTCTGGGCTACATGTGCAACCTTCCGGCCGGGCAGACCCCGGCGCCGGCGCCGGTCGAGGCGCAGCCGGATTCTTATGCCGGGCCCGGCCATGTCAGTTCATGACTCCGGAGGTTCTGTTGGCTGACGAAAGCATTTCCGGCCGCCTGGCCAGGCTCTACCGCATGCACGCGTCCGGCATCAAGCTGGACCTGGGCATGACGCGCTCCGTGCTGGAGCGCCTCGGCCACCCGGAAAACGCGTGGCCCTCGGTTCACGTGGCCGGCACCAACGGCAAAGGTTCCGTCTGCGCCATGCTCGAATCCATGCTGCGCGCCGCCGGCCTCAAAACGGGCTTGTACACGTCTCCGCACCTGGTCCGCTTCAACGAGAGAATCCGCGTTTCCGGCGCGGAGATAACTGACGGCGCTCTTGCCGACATCATCCCGGCCGTCGAGCGCGAGGCCCGGGCGGCGGCCGCGGCGCCGGGCGGCAGGGAGCTGACTTTCTTCGAGTTCACCACGGCCCTCGCCTTTGAGCATTTCCGGCGCGAGGGAGTTCGGATCGCGGTGCTTGAAACCGGCATGGGCGGGCGGCTCGACGCGACAAACACGGCGGCGCCGGATGTCTCTGTCATAACCGGGATAAGCGTGGAGCACACCGCGTACCTCGGCCCGGACATCCCGTCCATTGCCCGGGAAAAGGCTGGAATAATCAAGCGCAACACGCCGGTTGTCGTCGGGCCAATGCCTCCCGAGGCTCTCGGCGCCGTCCGCGCCGCCGCGGACGGGGCCGGATCGCGCCTGGTCCAGGCCGGCGACATGGTGAACGTGAGCCGGCTCTCGGCCGGTCTGCGCGGGCAGAAAATCCGGGTGCATATCCCTGACGGTTCCCTGGGCACCCTGACCCTGCCGCTCGCAGGCAGGCACCAGCTGGCGAACTGCGGCGTTGCGCTTGCGGCGATGCTGACACTGGCTGAACGGCGTTCGATCCAGTGGCCGCCGGAGCTCTTGAAAGCGGGGCTTGAAAGGGTGGAATGGCCCGGGCGCTTCCAGGTCGTTTCCGAGCGGCCGGTCACCGTTCTCGACGGCGCGCACAATCCCGACGGCGCGGCAAGCCTCGCGGCTGCGCTGCGCGAAACGCTGCCAGGCGTTCCGATTGCCCTGGTGGCCGGCGTGTGCGCGGACAAGGATTACGCGCGGATTCTCTCGTGTTTTTCCGGCATGGTCCGCCGTTTTTACGCCGTGCCCGTCGCCAGCGAGCGCTCGCTGGCGCCTGAAGTACTGGCCCAGGCCGGACGCGGCTTCGGCTGGGATTCCGAGCCGGCCACCCTGGGCGACGCCTGGGCGCGCGCGCGGGAATGGGCCGGCGCGAACGGCGGCGCGGTCTGCGTGGCCGGCTCGCTGTTCCTGGTTGGAGAAGCGCTCCGGCGCCTGGCCTCGGATGCGGAAAAAGGGGAGGCGCTCCGCGCCTGAGAAGCATGGAAAACACCGCTGAACAGTCCGCGCCGGCGCGTCCGGGAACGGAGCTGCTGGCGCACCAGGCGCTTTTCTTGAGCCGGGGCATGCTCTGGCTTTTCTGGGGCCTGTTTCTGGGTCTGACCCTCTTTTTCGGGCAGGCGTCCATTCATGTCTTTGCCAGCGGAATCCGGATACCGGCGCACGTCGTGGGAAGCGGCCTGGTTCTCTGGGGATTGCGGCACCTGCGCAGGGCCGGGCCGCTTGGCGGCGCAGGGGCTTTCCTGCTGCGGGGCTGCGCTCTGAGCGCGTTTTTCCTGGCTTATTTGTCGCCGTTCGTCAACTGGTGGATGGATGCCCCGGACGTGCCGTGGTTCGCGGGAAACTTCATCGGATTCCTGGGCATGGCAATGATGCTGCTCCTGTTCGTCAACCTGCTCTGCGCGGAGCTCGGGGGAATGCTTGGCGCATTCGGCTTCAGGCTCGAGGCGCATCTCAGCGCGCTCAGCGTGGTCATTCTGCTTCTTACTCCCTTCGCCGTGGTGCTTGGCTTTTCGCTTGCCGCGGCGGTGAACTTCGGCTCGACCTTTTCCCAGGAATTTTACGAAATGGTCATACGGGTGCCTTACCAGTGCTACTTTCTCTTCATCGGCCCGTGCGCGCTGGCGCTGATGGTCGCCTGGAAGGCGCGCGAGCTGTGCGAGCTGGCATTCAAGGCGGGCTCGGCGGCCGCAAAAACCAGGGACCCCGCTACGGGAGGGTGAGCGTGCGCAACGAATTAAGGCGGACGGCGGTTCTGGCATGGGCCTCGTTTCTTGACGCGGCCCGGAGGCCCGCCACGCTCCTGACCATGACGTCGGGCCTGATGCTGATCCTGGCGCTGCCGTACATTATGCTGTTCAAGATCGGGGAGCAGGCGCGCATCATGAGGGACGCCTGCCTCTCGATGCAGTTCCTGCTCGGCTGGCTGGTCGCGGCCCTTGCCGGCGCCGGCGCGCTGCACGACGAGTTGCGCTCCGGAACGGCGGCCCTGGCCCTGTGCAAGCCGGTCGGCCGCGCGCGCTTCCTGCTCGCGAAATTCCTCGGGCTGGCCATGTTTGTTTCGCTCATGACCGCGCTCTTTGCCGAGGCCGTGATGATAAGCGTTCGGGCCTCGATGACCCAGTACCTGACCGACGACCGGATTCTCCTTCCGGCTCTTGCCGCGCCGGGCGCGGCCTTTGGCGCGGCCGCCGTCGTGAATGCGATGCGGAACCGCCCTTTTGTTCCGCTGTCGCTTGCGCTCATGGCCGTCCTGATGACGGCCGCGT
>JAAZAB010000424.1 GCA_012514555.1 Lentisphaerota bacterium | reverse complement strand
GTCCTCGAACTTGGACATTGGACATTCATGTTGAATATTGGATATTCTCTTTAAAACCCCGAACCCTTTCCCCTCCTGCTCTCCCAACTCAAAACCCAAAACTAAAAACTTTTGCCCCCTCTCTCCTCTCCCCTATCCCCTATATCCTATCCCCTCTCCCCTCGTCCTTACGCACCGTCACTTGTCCAGAGCCGCGTCTCCGATGCGGATCACGGCGGCGGACATTCCCGGTACTTTCGCTCGAAGATGCAGGGCGCCGTCCTTCGTTTCAGCCGACTTGGCGCCAAGCACGCGCGGATTGACGCCGGCCCCGAGTATCGCGCCGTCAATTCGCGCTTCCATTGTTTGGTCGCCGCCGGTGACGTTGAACAAAAGGAGCACGCCGCCCGCGCGGTCCGGAAGATAATGCAGGTGCGCGTGCTCGCCGAGCCCGTGGAAGACGCCGCGGCTGAAGTATGGCTTGAGCCGCTTGTAGAGCGCCATGCTGTCCCTGTATGCTGCGAACCTTGTCTCGGGACAATACGCGGGCATGTCTTTCGGGTTGACGGACGGGGATCCGTGTTTTCCGCCGATGCCCAGGTGCCGGACGGTGGACGCCGCCCACCAGAAGAACAGGCAGTTGTCGTTGTCGGCCGCCATCGTGATGTGGAGATACAGCGGCACGTTGCAGGCGAGATTGTAGTAGTACAGCGCCAGCGCTTTTCCGCTCCTGAGGTCGTCGAGGCAGTTCCACATGTACTCGAAACCCCAGTTCTCGCAATAGGCGCCTTGTTCCCCGAAGCCCTGCTGAAAATAGGTTGGAGCGTAGATGCAGGTGTGCCAGGGCCACACGGGATCGTGGCACTCGATCGAGAGCTCGGGACACTGGCGCCTCAGCTCCCGGCACAGCCCGTACACGGCGCGCGCATGGTCCGAAGCTGTTGTCGGAACGGCGTGCCCATGAGCCGGGTCGCGGCAGGGCCCGCGCCAGTCCATCTCGTCCACCATCAGAAAGCGGACTCCGTGCCGGGCAATGTTGTGGATGCGGGCGAGCTTCTCCTGCCGGAAGGAAGGGCTGCAAAGACACATCTCCCACAGGTCCTGGTCGCCCCATTTGACAGGGGCCTTGGGCCCCGCGTACAGTACCATGTGGCGTCGCTCCCAATGCTCCCGGTAGCAGCGCAGAATAGTGCGAAAGCCCAGCTGCAGCCCGTACTCTTCGCGCAGCTCCGCGACAAGGGATTCCACCGTCCCCAGCCGGCTCTCGTCCCACAGGGTCGTGCCTTCGGCGACTTCCCACCCGGGATCGAGATAAAGAAGGTCGCAGCTGCAGGCCCGTGCTTTTTCCGCTTCCGCCAGCAGCGCGCCGCGTGTGTAGTGCGCCTTCAGCGCCGCCGGGTCCGAATGATGCCAACCGATGTCGTAAAGCTCGTTCCAGTTGACAGGCGGGTCGTAATCCGCGGGAATGCCGTGGCCGCGGCTGTCGAGGATTTCCCGGTAACCGGCAAACGCGTCTTCGAGCCTCCCCTCGACATGCCGGTAACAAGTCGTTCCGAAGGTGAAAACCTGTCCGGGATCGAGCAAATGCGCCCGCGCAGGCTCGCCATAGAGGCAGGCGCCCGCGCCGCCGAACCGCAGGAACTTGCGTTCGCCGCGCACAAACACCGAGGCAACCGAAAGCTCGATGTCCGCATTGTTGTATTTCGCGATGAGCAGGCCCTGATCCCCGGCCCGCCACACCCACGCCTCGGAACGAAGACGCCCGGCTTCGGCAAGCGGCGGTTCCGGCCGGCTGCCGTCGCTGTAGACAGAGTTCTTGAAGCGGCCGCCGGCAAGGCAGGCTCCGGAATAATCGTGCCGGCTCCCGTCGAGCTGCACAAGAAACGGAATGGCGCAAAGCCGCCATTCGGCCCGCTCCTGCAGGCCGGCGGAAAAGCCAAACCCGATATCCGAGAACCTCACGGGGCCGGAACCAAGGTTTCTGAGCGCGATCGTCTCCTGCAGGCCGTCCGGCATCGCATCGAAGCGATGCGTGAGCTCGACCTGGAGCTCTTCGAACATCCCCCGTATGACCCAATGCCCCGCGCTCCCGGTGATTTGCCTGCGCCCGAGCTCGGCGGCAGCAGCCGTCCGGCCCGCCGCTTCTCCGCACAGCGAATACACGTAGCGGCCGTCGGCGAACACCGTATCGCCGCACCACAGCCGTCCTGTTTCAACGTCGAGTTCCAGCATGTGCGCAAGCCCCCCTGCAAGACTCCCGGCCTCAGCGGCGGCGCGGCAGAGCCGCGGAGTTCCGCGCCGCGTTATGCATGGGCATTCTTCATTTTTCCAGCGGATTCACCACTCTCCCAAGAAACAGAATGGACCCCGTCGAGTTGTTAGTGATCATGAATACAAATGGGTGATCAGCGCGAAACACCTCGACCGGGGGTGGCGGCGCCTCCCCGAAAGATTCGCCCACCGCCGTGGCAGCCCACGCGGTTGTGCCCTCCTCGTCCACCTCTATCCCCGCGCGCTGACGGACTGATGAAAGAAACAGAGGCCGACGCGGACTCATCCTCGTGAAGTCCGCCTGTTCCTGGGAAAAGGCGCGAGGCATGCCCAGTCGGGACAGGGCATTTTTAAGAGGCATATCGGAGTCAAAGGAGAATCGAGGAAGGTAGACCTTGATTTCTGACGGGCCAAGCGCACGCAGCCATTTGTTCACGTGCTCCGCATCCAGAATTCTCTCAAGATCACCAAGACCGTCCCTGTTCTTGGGAAGGAAGATCACCATGCTGAACCCGGCATCCACATAGGGCAATTCGAGGATCGAGACGCCGTCACGCTCAGCCGACCGAAACTTGTTCTTCTGAAACATCATGGGAGCCGCCACGCGCTGTTCCGGCGTTACGAAGAAGGGCTCTTGGCGAGTGCCGCGCTCGAACTTGCTGTGCCACCGGCCCTTGAAGAAGATGGTGTTGACGAGGATGAACCGCGTGTCCGCTGTGATGCTCTCTGGCCCGAGCATGTTCTTCACGCGCCCCCGAGTCGCTTCTCGAATCCATGTGTTAATGCCGTCAAGAGCGGCTGCCGGGTTCCCTCTGAAATCTGTCTGGTTTAGCCGCGCCCGGTAGTGCGTTGCGAGAGTATCAGAGAAGACTTCGTTGATGTCGTAATCCTTTTGCAGCCAGATTGCGTTTCTCAGGTCTAGGGTCACACTGCCGTCCTTCAGCGACCGGCCAATCCGCTGCCGCAATTCGGCGCAGGCCTGATGAAATGCGGCCTCGCCATGGTTCACAGCAAGCGTCCTCCTCATTTCTTCAAGAGTGCTTCCCGTCGCGCCGGCGCTAGCCATGGCCAGCGCCATTGAAAGACCGAAGGGAGATACCACGAGGTTGGTTCTGTCTTTTGCCAAGTCAGAGTAGAGGCGAAATGCGAAAGAGTCGTTTGCGCCGACAAGCGAAGTCACGGCATCTTCAGGCTGTGCCGCGCTGCCGGCGCAGATCAAGACTGCGGCAACGATTGTTAGTATGGCGCTTTCCTTCATAGTCGTGCTATGCAGAACGTCAACCTTCACGCGATGAGGAATCCGCGCTTGGCGCGGGTTCCGAAGTCGCATACAAGGCTTGGTTCGGTAATCATTTCATATATTTCGTGGCCGTCAGCCCCAACACAATTACGCCTGCCGCGAGAAGGCCAATCGGAATGATCCAGCGGACGGCACTCATGATCTGGCATTCGAGCCTCCCCGATGGGTCATACCTGACCAGAACACGGGTACCAACAGCAGGTCGCTTTACTCCGAGGCCAGCATCAGTCTGCTTCCTGAGTTTTCGCCCAGACCGATCGGAGAATTCTACGATGGGGATGTAGTGGACTTCGTCGTCGTTGTGTTCCTCTTTGTGGTCAACCACCGTGGCTGGAACCAACTGCCCGACTCGGATCATCCACATATTCTGGAGTCCCAGGGTGACACCAAGCACGGCGAATACGCCTCCTACCACGACCCCGGACAGCCAGCCGCGGCAGAAGAAGAAGTCAGTGTACATCAGCGCTATGAACACTGCGGCAACAAGCAAGCCCCGCCAGTCAACCCCTATGATTCTCTTCCGCCGTTCCATCTACTCCTCGTGCCCAACGTTCACCTTGACCGTTTGCGAGCCCGCTGCGGGTGAGCAATACGGTCCGAGGTGTTGTTGAACCCCGGGGCTCCCCTGATGCTGCGCTGAATAGGTGAAAGACATCAACAGAATATCCAATGTCCAAGGAGTCCGATGAATATTGGGAGTTCCTTGTTGGATATTGGATATTCAGGGTGAAAACTGCCTGTCCCAAAAGCCTCTCTTCACGCAGGCAGGAGACAATTTGGAAGTCAGGAAAGCAGGAAGGAAATG
>JAAZAB010000423.1 GCA_012514555.1 Lentisphaerota bacterium | reverse complement strand
CTGAGGATTGGTCAGGATGCTGGAAACGGACAGTATCCCGCCCATTGTGCCGCCGCCTACCGCGGTGGGCGTTCCGCCCCCGTAATCCATGTAGCGCAAACCCTTTGTCACGCTGTTCTTGTCGATCTGGATTCGTTCGCGCGCCGAAAGCGGGGTGGATGCCGAGCCGGAATTCTCAGCAATCTCCCAGTTGTCAGTCAGCAGCCACTCCATTCCCAGCTCTTCCAGATCCTGCTGGGCGATTTCAAGAAACTTCGCCTCGATCTCGACCTGCTTCGGAATGACGTTCAGCTCGGAGAGCATCTGCTCCAACTTATCAAGGTTTTCGACCGTATTCGCCACTATGAGCTTTCCAATCTGCGGAATGTAGTCTATCGAGGTCCCCACGGGGAACGGTACGCCGCCGCGCTCGAAAAACTGTTTGGCCTTTTGCCCGAGCGTGACCGGGGTCGCTGCCGCAGTAGTTTCAACAAATCCAACCATACCTCCTTCAGCGGTGGTGGTCGGCACATCCTCCCGGCCCAGCAGGTCCTGGAAATTGGCCTGGACCGGATACATTCTCGAGACCACTTCGCCCTGCACGACGTCTGCCGGAGTAATGACCACAACGTTTTCTTCTATCCGATACCTCAAGCCGGTAACCGCCGTGATATGCTTGATCGCATCCAGCAGGGAGATGTCGCGAAGCTGCATTGTCACGGGCGCAATGCTTGCCGTGGCCGTAGCGGGTGCGGCCGCGCCTCCGGACCCAAAGAAATCGTCGGTCGCGGCGGGCGCAGGCTGCGCCGCCTGCGCCGTGACAGGGTCGCCCGGGCGCCTGAGATTCATGATGATGTTCACGCCTTTCTGGCCTTCCGGCGATTCCGTGTCCACCGCCACGCTCTGGACGGACAGGAAAGTAATCACGTCCTCTATGCTCGCGCCGCGAAAAGCCAGTTCCTTTAGCATCAGTCTTTTCAGTTTCTCCGTCATCTGGCGTCGCGCGGCCGTTCCTTCGGTCGGCCCTCTGTCCTTTTCGTCGCGCGGGAGGGTGTCCGTGGTGACCTTTGTGAGCCATTTCTCGCGGACATCGGCAATCATCTGTTCGGCCGTCGCATTGCCCATCTTGGTGTTCAGCTTGTATTCGCGGCGGGCGATTTCCCTGAGATAATAGGCCGCATCGGGATTGGATTCGTCTTTCGCCATTACCTTTCGGAATTCTGTCCTGGCCTTCTCGTTCTCGCCGATCGACATGAACTGGCGGCCTCGAGTGATCGCGTCGTCAATGAACTTGGTCTTTTCCGCATACTGCGCGCTCATCCGCGGATCCTTCGCGATCTTTTCTTCCCTTTCCCGCTGGGCCGTCTCTTTCCTTTCTGCCCTCTGCCGCAAATCATTCGCCTCCTCCAGCATGGGATCGTATTGAAGAGCCGCCAGCGCCGCGGCCCTGCACTCCGCGAACTTGCCGCTCTCGTAAAAATCCCGGGCTTGCAGAAGCTTGCACTGGGCCTGCTGCGACTTGAGATTCTTGCGCAGATCAACGGTTTTGGGACGGAGAGGAAGATTCTTGAGCGCGGCGTCGAACCGGGCTATTGCCGCATCGTAGTTCTTCTCGCGCATCAATCGGTTCCCCTCATCGATATCATGAAGGCCCTCTATCTCAGCGGCTTGACGCTTGATGGTTTCGCTCAGGGCGGCCTCGTCATCGGCCGGCAGGCTTTTTGCGGCGTCAGGAGCCTCGCCGCCCGCCTCCGCCTTGAATTCCGCCATGTCCTTTTCCGCCTCCGCGATCACATTGTCAGGCTCATCGCCCAAGCCGATCTTCAGGCCTGGCGCGGCGCCGCCGCGTTTGTCCGGAGCCTCCTTTTCGGCGTCGCTCGCGTCATCCTCGTCAAGAGGAGCAGGCTTGAAATCCTCGTCGGCAGTTGCCTTGCCGACATCGTCTTGCCCTGGCGACAACCCCGGCTGGCCGTCAGCAACAGGCATTACAGTTGGCGCGGGCTCAGGTTCCGCGGCCGGCGCCTCAGGCGCAGGCGCGGGTTCCACGGCAGGCGCTTCAGGCGCAGGCACGGCCTCCGCGGCAGGCGCTTCCGGCGCAGGCGCGGCCTCCGCGGCAGGCGCTTCAGGCGCAGGCGCGGGTTCCGCGGCAGGCGCCTCAGGCGCAGGCGCGGGTTCCGCGGCAGGCGCTTCAGGCGCAGGCGCGGGTTCCACGGCCGGCGCTTCAGGCGCAGGCGCAGGTTCCGCGGCAGGCGCTTCCGGCGCAGGTGCGGCTTCTGCGGCAGGCGCTTCAGGTGCAGGCGCGGCTTCTGCGGCAGGCGCTTCAGGTGCAGGCGCGGCCACCACTGCTGGAGCCTCCGGCGCTGGCGCGGGTTCCACGGCAGGAGCCTCCGGGGCAGGCGCGGGTTCCGCGGCTGGCGCTTCCGGCGCTGCGACGGGCTCGGGCGCGACAACTTCCATCCCAGCAGCCGTCCCCTCAGG
>JAAZAB010000422.1 GCA_012514555.1 Lentisphaerota bacterium | reverse complement strand
GACGGAGGCCCATGCTTCGCCGAAGCGGCTTCGCAGGGCAAGCCCGCCGCCCTCCAGTTTTGAAACCGGCCTGTCCCAAAAGTCCCTCATCACGCAGGCAGGAGATGATTTGGATATCAGGAAAACAGGAAGGAAATGGCCCCTGTCTCCTCTCTTTTCCTGATGTTCCTGATTTCCTCATTCACCCCGGATTTTGCGATTGGTCAGAGTGCGGCAGGTTCCGTCAGGCCCGGGCGCGGCGCCGGAGTCCGCCGCGGATCAGCCGGATTCCGGCGCCCGCCCGCGCTGCGGCAGGGAGGCCCTGTCTTCGTCGTCAATCAACCCGATCCTCGCGACGGGGATGCGCTTGAACCCGCGCTTGTACGCCGGGGAATCGTCCCGGATCTGGAAGTTGTGCCGAGCCGCGTCCAGGAATTTCGGGTCGCCCCTGAGAAGGTTGTCCACGCAGTCCAGCGTGCCGCGGTCCTTGAAGGCGCCGCACTTGTGGACAATGTTGCGCGCCAGGATATTCGGCCGCCGGTCATTGAGCACGTTGGCAAGCCACGGGTACCTGCTGGCGTAGGGCTCCTTGCGGACGTCCAGGCTCTTGCCGAACAGGCGGCTGTTGTACGGCGGAGTGGACCAGTACTTCCTCCAGCGCTTCTGGTCCCATGGCGTTTCGTTGTATGCCTGGCCGCACTCGACGAACACGTTGTTCTCGATGTTGTTGTAGCGCCCGCCGTGCACGAACACTGCGCCGAACTTGCAGCGGCCAGGAACGCCGGCCTTGTAGAAGATGTTGCCGAACACCGTGTTGCCGCAATGCCCGTCGTCGAAATAAATGCTGGCGACCCCGTGGTAATCCGCGATCCGGCCCACGTGATGAAAATAGTTGTGGCGGATCATGGTGCCCTGCATTGACGGATCCCGGCCGCAGTAGACGGCGCCGGCGTCGAAGGCGTCATATACCACGTTGTAAATCTCGTTCAGCTCGATCAGGTGGTCGTTGCCGCCAAAGTTGATGGCCATGTGCGGGGCGTCGTGGATCAGGTTGTTGGCGACGCGGATGCCGACCCCGTCCATGCTGATGCCCGACTTGCAGATGCGGCGCCAACGCGCGAAATGGTGAATGTGGTTGTTGACGGCATAGTGCCCGGAGGGCTTAAGGCTGGCGCGGTCGCCGCCGCTGAGCGCGATGCCGCCTTCGCCGGTCTCGTATATGTCGCAGCCGGCGACGCCGTGCTTTGAGCCTCCGCTGATCTGGACGCCCCAGGCGCCGAGGTTCCGGAAAACGCAGCCGGCGATGCGCACATCGGACCCGCCGGAGACGACCAGCCCGTGCGAGCGCCCCGCCTCCAGGGTGATCCCGCGGAAGACCATGTGCGACACGCCGGTCATTTTCACGAGCGGCGCGGCCGTCATGGAGACAACCGCGGAGCTTCCGGCAAGAGGCCCGGGCGGATAGAAGTAAAGGATGCCGGTTTCAGGGTCCAGGAACCACTCTCCCGGGGCATCCAGCTCGCAAAGCGCGTTGTAGGCAAAGAAGCGCTGCCCCTTGCGAAAGCCGTAGCAGTGCGTTTCCGGCTTTTTCAGGGCGATGGTCTTTTTCGCGGTGTCGATCTTCTCCACCGCCATTCGCTGCTCGGCCCAGTCATAGAACCAGTAGCCGTGCAGCCGCAGGTGCTTTTCGTTTTTCCACCTGTTCGGGCGGGTCCCCCCGTACACGATCATGCCGCTGCGATTGCCGCGTATTTTCTCCTCGATGACCACGGGATCAACCACGCCCGCTGAGCGCGCGAAGCCCTTGTTGGGCCAGCGCGCAATCTGCATCGGGCGGTCGTTGAAAAACAGCTCCAGCCGGGACCCGGATGAGTTGATCCAGTCCGTTTCCTCGTAGTCGCCATAGTCCGTGATCCCGGCCTCCTTCAGGTCGGATTGAAACACCTTTCCCCGCACGCTCCTGTCCAGGCGGCCCAGGATGGCTGGGTCCTTGACCGGGGTGAACCCGGAAATTCGCCTGCCGCCGGTCAGGATCGGGCGCTCGCCGGGCGCGGCGCGATAGGTGACCGGCGCGCCCGCGGTTCCGGAATCCGCGCTTGTCAGTTCAAAGCTGCCTGCCAGGCGGTAAAGGCCCTGCCGCAAGGTGACGGCAACAGGGGCGTCCGGCTTCCTGGACTTGAACTTGCGCGCGGCAGCCCTGGCCCGGTCCAGGGTGGCGAACGGCGCGTCGCGCGTTCCCGGATTGGAGTCCCTGCCGGCTGGTGATACAAAATATTCCATCGTGCTGTGCGGCATTGTTCCTGATTCTGCTGCCATTTCGGGAGACTCCTTTTTTGTCGTTCCAAAGGCGATGCGGCAGTGTTCTTAATGGAAACGGGATTCTGCTCTTGTTTCAGGCCGGCGTTCCGTAAACTCCGTATTCGCGGCAGACGCCGTAGACGGCTTGAAGATTCGCAATCGGGGTCCGGGGCGGAAGGTTGTTGCCCTCCTGCAGGATGAAGCGTCCGCCTTCCATCACGCCGGACCGGAGGATGTTGCGCGCGGCCTCCGCGCATTCGCCCGGCGTGCCGGCCTGCAGCAGCCCGGCGCGGGGTCCGCCTGAGATTTCCACTTCCGGGCCCAGGCTCCTGCGCAGGGCGCCGTGATCGACCGGGAACCCGGTGTCGAAGGAGGCCACGCCGAGCTTGTCCCGGATTGTCTTGAAATGGCGCGTGGCGTCGCCGCAGAGGTGCATGCTGCGTTGCTTTGAACCGGGCGTGGTATCCGAGGTGGAGCTGTACCATAGCTCGTGGGCTGGCAGCACCAGCTCTTCGTACATCTGCGCGCTGACAAGCTGGATCGAGTCGTCGGCGAGCCAGCCCCATGGCGCCTTCTGCCATGGCGCCGTCAATTCGGCCAGCGCCCGGGTCCGGAGGATTGCGCCGCGCGTGATCTTTTCGATGACGCGCGCGGCCTTGGGCGGGTCAAGACCGAGCAGGCAGAAGAAATCCGTTCCGAAAAGCATGGCCGCCGCGGTAACGGGGCCGTCGAAGCCGAGGCTGACCGGGCTGACCGCGCCCCTTCTGCCGAGGTGTGAAAAGCTTTTGGCGGCCGCTTTTAGGCGTTCGGCAAAGGCGAGATGTTTTTTCAGCCATGGGTTTTCCAGGGGCTTTGAGAAGTCGCGCTCGAGGAACCCGTCCACGTCTTCGATTCCGAAGGTGGGGCACGCGCCGGGCGTCTGGCCGTCCTCGAACACGAGCCTGGCGCCGAAATAGCAGCCGTCGTACACGTTCTGGCAATCAGCGTAAAAGGACCATGCGTCCGGCAGGCCTGAGGGCGCGTCGCACGCCGCGCTCAGGACATCGGCGCAGTATTCCTGGAACCGGGCCTGTACGGCCAGCGTGACCCGCGGGTCGGTGAAATAGGCCTCGAAGGAATAGCCTTCCGGGTTGAGCTCCGGGTTGAGAAGGATGACCCGCGGGTTGGCGTTCCAGCGCAGGGGCACGCGAATCGGCTTGCGGGCGCGGTACGCGTCCCAGACAGCCTTCTTCTCCTCGTTGGACACCGTCACGTGAAACCCCGATTCCCGTTCCCGACCGGGCTCAGGCAAAGCGGTACTTGATGATGCACCAGAGGGCGCGGAAACCGTCCTTCCAGGTGATCTTTTTGCCCTCGGAATAGGTCCGGCCGTAATAGTTGACCGGGACCTCGTAAATGCGCCAGCGCTTTCCGCGCGCGACCTTTGCGGTGATTTCCACTTCAAAGCCGAAACGGTTTTCCTTGAGCTCGAGCCCCGCGAGGACCTCCCTGCGGAAGACCTTGTAGCAGACTTCCATGTCGGTGAGGTTCAGATCGGTCATCATGTTGGAGAACGTGGTGAGCATTCGGTTTCCCACGTAGTGCCAGAAAAAAGCGACGCGGTGCGCGCCGCCGCCGAGGAACCGGGATCCGAACACCACGTCGGCGCGGCCGCTCAGGATGGGCGCGACGAGGACCGGGTAGTCGGCCGGGTCGTATTCGAGGTCGGCGTCCTGGACGAGCACGAGGTCGCCGGTTGCCGCCTTGAAGCCGGTCCTTAGCGCGGCGCCCTTGCCAAGATTGCGCTCGTGAAAGATGACGCGCCAGTTTGCGCGCTTTCCGCCCAGCTCGGCGAGCTTCTCGCGGGTCCCGTCCGTCGAGCCGTCGTCCACGATCACAAGCTCCTTTTCCAGGTTGACGGGCGCATTTTCGACCAGCTCGAGAATATCGGCTATGGTCGCGATTTCGTTGAAGACCGGAATGACTACGGACAGTTTCATGGGAGCCAGCCCTGTTGCCTGAAGAAGGGACCCATGAAATAGAATATCGCGTGGTTTGTCAATAGGCTGAACAGGCAGGCGGCGACATCGTCCGCAACGATGCCGAGGCCCCCCCTGAGAGCCTGGAGCTGGCGCGCGGGCGGCGGCTTGACTATGTCGAATAAGCGGCTGGTCAGGAAGGCCACGGCAAAGACGACGGGCGCGTGGGGCAGGCCGAGCATGGCGATAGGGAATGTCAGGTATTCGTCGGCCACGATGCGGCCGTCGTCCTTGCGCCCGTAGTGGCGCTCGGCCATGCCGCACAGGGGGACGGCCAGCAGCGCTAGCGCCAGGCAGGCGGCGGCCTGGCTCCACGCGGAGCTCAGGCCGAGCCATGGCAGGGCAAGGGCAACAGGAATTCCCAGCAGGGCGCCGGCTGTTCCGCTTGCGGGCAGGAGGCCGGTTCCGAGGCCGATGGCCAGCAGCAGGAACGGCATCTTCCAGGCGGGGCATCCGGTAAAACCCGGGCGCTTGAAGGAGAGCTTGCTCAAGATGGCTGAATTGAACATGGAACGGGGCGCGGGAACGCAATCAGGAACAGCCCATGGAATTGCCGCAGACAAAACAGCGGTAGCAGCTTCCGTTGCGGACGGTGATGGCGCCGCAGTGGTCGCATACGGGCGCGTCTTCCATGAAGTGCTTGAACTGCTCGTCCAGCCGCACGGACCCCGCGGTTGCCGTGCCGGTGGCCTGTGGCTGGCTCGCGGAAGGCGCCGGCGCGCCGTCCGGGTCCGCCTCGCTTTCGGCGGCGCGAATGCCCTTGTAGCGGCCGTCCGGGAACGTTATGGACAGCCAGTGGAATATGTAGTCCACAATGGATTTGGCGAACGGGATCTGCGCGTTCTTCGTGAAGCCGCTGGGCTCGAACCTGCTGTGCATGAACTTTTCGACCAGGTCGTTCGACGGCACGCCGTACTGGAGGCAGAGCGAGATGGCCGTGCCGAAGGCGTCCATGGTTCCGCCCACCGTGCTGCCCTCCTTGGCCATAGTGATGAACAGCTCGCCGGGCGAGCCGTCGTCGTATAGGCCGACGGTCAGGTAGCCCTGGTGGCCGGCGACGTCGAACTTGTGGGTGATGGACTGGCGGGTGGCCGGCATGCGCTTTCGGAAGGGCTTGCTCGAAAACTCAAGCTCGTGTCCGGCCTTGCCGTGCTGGCCTTCCGCGGCAGCCGCGCCGGTTGACACCGGCTGCGCGCCCTTTGAGCCGTCGCGGTATATCGCCACCGCCTTGAGCCCCAGCTTCCAGCCGTCGATGTACACCTGCATGATGTCTTCCGGCGTCGCTTCGGCCGGCATGTTGACCGTCTTGCTGATCGCGCCCGACAGGAAGGGCTGGACCGCGGCCATCATCTTCAGGTGCGCGCGGTAGCCGATGAAGCGCTTGCCGTTCCTCGGCCGGAACGCGCAGTCGAACACGGGCAGGTGGTCCTCGGCCAGGCCCGGCGCGCCCTCGATCGTGTCCTGCTCCTGGATGTGCTTCAGGATGGCGCCGATCTGATCCGGCTTGTATCCGAGGCGCTCCAGCGCGGGCTGCACGGAGCGGTTCACGAGCTTGAACATGCCGCCGTCGGCCATCTGTTTGTACTTCACGAGCGCGATGTCGGGCTCCACGCCGGTCGTGTCGCAGTCCATCATGAAGCCGATCGTGCCCGTGGGCGCCAGCACGGTCGCCTGGGCGTTGCGGAAGCCGGAGCTTTCCCCCTTCTCGATGGCCCTGGCGAAAACGCCGGCGGCTTCGCGCAGGAGCGCCGGCGGGCAGGCGGCCCTGTCAATGCGGTCCGCGGCCTGCCTGTGCATCTTCAGGACGTCCAGCATCGCCTCCCTGTTGCGCGGGTATTCGTCGAACGGCGCCTTTATCGCGGCAAGCTCGGCCGACGCCTCGTAGGCGTATCCCGTGAGCAGCGCGGTCACTGCCGCGGAATAGGCGCGGCCCCCCGCGCTGTCGTAGGGCAGGCCGAGGCGCATGATGAGCGCCCCAAGGTTGGCGTAGCCCAGCCCGAGCGGCCGGAACCGGTGCGAGTTGAGGGCTATTTCCCGCGTGGGATAGCTCGACGCGTCCACGAGAATGTCCTGGGCGATGATCATGATCCGCACCGCGTGCCGGAAGCGCGCGGCGTCGAAGGCGCCCTGTTCGTCCGTGAACTTCATGAGGTTCATGGATGCCAGGTTGCAGGCGCTGTCGTCAACGAACATGTACTCGGAGCACGGGTTGCTCGCGTTGATGCGGCCGCTGTTCGGACACGTGTGCCAGCGGTTGATGGTCGTGTCATACTGCAGCCCGGGGTCGCCGCACATGTGCGCGGCCCCGGCGATCTCCTTCATGACCGCGCGCGCGTCCAGCACGTCCATGATCTCGCCCGTGGTGACCGCGTGCGTGTGCCACACCGTGCCGGCCAGCACCGCGTTCATGAACTCGTCCGGAACGCGCACCGACAGGTTCGAGTTCTGGAACATCACGGAGGCGTATGCTTCGCCGTTGATCGTTCCGTCAAAGCCGCCCTTGACGAGCGCCCGGGCCTTCTTTTCCTCGTTGACCTTGCACCGGATGAACTCCATGATGTCCGGGTGGTCCGCCTTCAGGCTCTGCATCTTGGCTGCGCGCCGGGTCTTTCCGCCGGACTTGACCACGGCCGCTATCTGGTCGAACACCCGCATGAAGCTGATGGGACCGGAAGGCGTGCCGCCGCCCGAAAGCTTTTCCCGGGTGCTGCGCAGGGTGCTCAGGTCCGTGCCCGTGCCCGATCCGTACTTGAACAGCATGGCCTCGGTGCCGGCCACGCGCATGATGTCGTCCATCGTGTCGCGCACAGCCTGGATGAAGCAGGCCGAGGCCTGCGGGCGCTTGTAGGAGTCCGGGTTGTGGGCGACCTCGCCCTTCTCGAAATCCCAGGCGAAACTTGCGCGGTTGCAGGATGAAAGCCCGTTCACCTGGTGGAGCCCGACATTGAACCAGACCGGGCTGTTGAAGGCCGCGTACTGGTTTGCGCAGAGGTGGCAGAGCTCCCCGCAAAACGCGTCCGCGTCGGACTGCGTTTCGAAATAGCCGTCCTGCATGCCCCAGCCGGCTATCGTCGAGGCAACGCGATGCACCAGCTGGCGCACGCTCTTCTCGCGCTTGTCGCTGCCGTGGCCGCCGTAAAAATACTTGGAGGCGACGATGTTTGTCGCCAGCATGGACCAGCTCTTCGGAACCTCCACGCCGTGCTCTTCAAAGATCGTTTCGCCCTTGTCGTTCTTGATGGCCGCGTCGCGGCGGTCCCATTCAATTTCATCGAACGGATGCCGGCCTTCGCGCGTGAGGAGCCGTGGAATTTTCAGCCCTTTCGGCCGGCCGGCTCCTTTTACATTGCCGTTTCCGCCCGCTTTTGTCCGAGCCGCCCTCGTTCCGGCGTCCCGACCGCTTTCCCCGGCCTCCGGCAGGCCCGAAGCCGCATTCGCGGGTTCCCTGGTATCCAGCATGATCGGCTCTCCCTGGAAGAATATTGGCGCATACCACCATTGAAGATTTAACATCGGCCGCGCCGCACCGGCGCGGCAAGGCAAAAAGGTCCTTGAGCCGGGCGCGGGTTCCAGCCTCTCAAGCCCGCGCCCGCGGTTCATATAACCGCACTTCTTTTCTTTACGCCCCCGGCCGCGGCGGCTCAAGGAAAAAAAGGCATAAAAAACCACAATGCTGCAAAAGGCCTGTAAAAACGCATTTTTTTGCCGCTGATCAAACCCGGGTTCCAGGCAGGAAACACGATGAATTGTGTTTTCATCCGGCAAAAGCCAGCCTGGTGAGGATGCCGGGTCTTAGCAATCTTTATAGATAATCCCAATGGAAACAGGATGGATATCCCATATCCGCCTTCGCCGAAGCGGCTGCGGCGGGACAAGGCGGGATCGTAAAAGAGATCGGGATGGCGATCGGGCGCGAACCGGACGTATGGGGAATGCGGGTGCAGCGCACCGCAATCCCGGGGAACGGCCGTTAGCGGGCTGTCCGGCGCGCGCCAGAATAACGGAAGGCGAGCGCGGCGCACCCGATCACGCCCGCGTTTTCTCCGAAGCGTGCCCGCTTGACGGCGATCCTGCGCGCGAAGAACGGGCTCAGGCGCTCCTTCATGTGGCGCCTGAGCGGCCGGAAAAGAATTGACCCGCTCTTGGCAACGCCGCCGGCCACGATGAAAACCTCGGGCTGGAGCACATAGGTGATGGAGGCGAAAGCCGCGGCAAGGCAATCGGCGACGAAATCGAAAATTTCCAGGCACAGGCGATCGCCCTTGTGCGCGGCCCCGGCAATGATTTTAGGGGTGATGGCCGACAGGTCTCCGCGGACCATTCTCGTCAGGCTCGTGCGCCGGCCTTCGCGGATTGCCCGCGCCGCGCGCTCGGCGATGCGCCGGTTGCCCACGAAGGTTTCCAGCCCGCCTCGGCCCTCGGGCGTGGCCGGCCCGTTCATGTCAATGCACACGTGGCCGATTTCGCCGGCCATGGAATGCGCTCCGCGAAACACCTTGCCGTCAATGACAATGCCGCCGCCGACCCCGGTGCCGAGCGTGACCATGACCGCCTGGCGGTATTCGCGGCCGGCGCCGAAAACGCATTCGCCCAGAGCTGCGGCGTTGGCGTCATTGTCCACCCACACCGGCATTTTGAAGCGCCTGCGCAGGATGTCCGCCAGGGGCACTCCGGTCCAGCCGCGCACGTTCGTGAGGTTGACGATGAGCCCTTTCTCGAAGTCCGTGAAGCCGGGCACTCCGACCCCCATGCCGAGCGGCCGGCGCCGATTTCCAATCACTTCCCGCGCGCAGCGTTCGACGATGCCAAGCCATTCCTGAATGGGCATGCGCTCGCCGGTGGCCGCCTGGGCGCGGCCCAGCAGGTTTCCCCGTTCGTCGACAAGCCCCACCTTGACGGAGGTCCCGCCGAAATCCACGCCCAGCGCGGTTCTCATTGACGCCTGCTTTCCGGGCTCCAAACCCTACTTGAACATCCCGGTCACGGCGTCGGCCGCATTGCCGATGCCTTCGCCGACCGCCTTTGCGCCGCCCGTCACGCCATCGCCGACCGCCTTTGCTCCGTCAACCGCGAGCTTGCCGCCCCCGGCAACTGTGTCGCTTACGCCCTTGAATATCGCGGTGAAAATGTTCCGGATGGCCTCCGCGAAAGTCACGCCCCCGGCTTCGCTGCCGTCCCCGCCTATGTTCGACATGGCGATCGTAGGCAGCGGCAGCGGCACGGCCTTTCCGCCCATGACTGACAAGGACATGTTGACCATGGCGCCCGAGATCGTGAGCTTGCGGATCACGACCTTTTTGCCTTTGCCATCCCCGGCCGGCTTTGCGCTTTCCGCGGTTTTTTCCTCTTCTTCCGCCGTCTCCGCGCCGGCGTCGAACTGCTCCATCAGTTGGCCGAAGTTGCTGGTTTTCAGTGATTTCTCAAACGTTATTTCCGGCGCCTCGATGCGAATCTCGCTGATGACAATGACTTTCTTGAACAGCGAGCTTGCGTCCAGGTCAACATCCAGCAGGCCGATGTCGATCATTCCGGGGGTTTTAAAGCCTTCCGGGTTTCCGACGTGCAGCCCCTTCAGGGCGATCCGCCCGCTGAGCGGCGAGAACGACACATCCTGCAGCGTCACATCCACGCCCATCAGCTTCGGCCCCGCCGTGTTGACCGCGTTCTTGATGATCGGCCCGCCGAACAGCCCGAATGCGGCAACCAGCGCCACGATCAAGATCACAAGCGCCAGCGCTGCGATCTTGATGATTTTCTTTGCTTTTCCAGGTTTCATACGGATGCTCCTTGCTCGGAAAGGAATTACGACTCCCGACCTCGCCTGTCAGCCGCGCGATCCCGCGCAGCGAGTGTTTCACCCTCCATTTCGTTGCGACTGTTCAGAGGTCGCATGCAACTTGAACATTTCTTCGCCCAGCCGCGATATCCCGCACACGTGGTAGCCTGCAATGCCCGAATGGATCGTGTCGCGCATGACGCCCGTCCACTTCGGCGGCAGCGCTTCAGCGCCGAGCATCATGCCCATGATGGACCCGACCGTCGCGCCGTTGCAGTCGGTGTCAAAGCACGGATACACGGCCCGCGTGACCGCCTTTTCAAAGTCGCCTTCGCCGTAGAGCAGCGCTGCCGCCACGATCTGAGCGTTGGAAATCACGTGACACCAGTCGTGCGCCTTGTTCTCGTTCCAGCGCCGGTGGATGCGGCGGACCGCTCCGGCATAGGGTTCTCCGGCCGTCCGCCAGACCATGACGTCGCGGACGCCCTCCGCGAGGCGGCAGTTTGCCGGGATTTCGCCCAGTCCTATTTCAAGGACGCGGCCTGCGTCGGCCGCGCCACCCGCGCCCGCGAGCATTGCGGCCACCCACATCTCGCCGTACATGCCGTTCTTTACGTGTGAAACGGACGCATCCCGCCATGCGAGCTCGGCGGCCAGGCCGGGCTTGCCCAGGGCCGCGTAGCCGAAGAAATCCGCGCGAATCTGGGCGCCGATCCATTCCCGGTACGGGTTCCGGAAGCTTGCCGAGCGCCGCGGCTCCACGTTGTTCACGAAGTTGCGGTAGGCCGCGCGCTCGGCCGTGCAGGTGCGCAGGATCGGAATGTTCGCCATCCAGAAGTCAGCCACGTCCGCCGGCGAAAAACCGAGGCCCTTTGCCTTGACCAGCGCCATGTTAGCGATGGTGTAGTTCGTGTCGTCGTCCTCCGGCATGAACGCGGTGTCCCGCCAGGCCGGCAGGGATGCGAGCCCGAGCTGGCGGTAATCCGCGTCGCTGACACCCGGCAGGCGCCAGAGATAGTCCGGGATTTCTTCGCACCCGGCACGGTCGAGAAGCGCGCGCATCGCCGGGCTCCGGATGCCTTCCACCGGCTTGCCCAGCAGGCAGCCGGCGCAGCGGCCGAGCCACGCGCCGGCTATGCGGGATTGCCTGGAAACCCCGGAGGAATCCGGGGCCGGCGGGCGCGGGGCCGCCGGCCGCCGGGCGCGTATTTCATCCAGGCCGCACGGCTCGTCATAGGGATAGTCCCGGCGCGTTGGCAGCAGGCTTGCCTTGTCCAGGAGGGCGTTTGCCGCCTCCTGGAAAGCGGCGTCATCCGGGACATCCGGGGCAAGCAGGCGGTCGAACTCGCCGTTCACTTCGCTGGTGTCGCGGCCTTCGTCGGCAAGCTGCCTGCGCTCCGTCTCGATGTCGTCCTTCTTCCACCACAGCCAACTGTCTTTCATTCGCCTCCTTCAGAGTGGCATGACGGCAGGCCGCGGGCCAGGGCGCAGCGCCGGAACCGGGAGTCAAGCCGCTTCGGCCCCATAAAAGCCCTGTCAAAATAGAGCATTCTGCGCGCCCCCGGTCAAGCGCAAACAAGATTTGCGCGCATCGCATCAGCCCCGGACAAAATAGACGACGGCACATGCCAGGCCGAACGCCACCACGATCCAGCGCAAAGCGGCCGGGCGGACCCGGCCCGCCAGGCGCCCGCCAATGGCGCCGCCGATCAGCGCGCCCCCGGCCATGATTAGCACGGCGGGCCATGACACGTGTTCCGAAAACACGAACACGGCGGCGGCGGCGATGTTTGTGGCCAGCGCGACCGCCTGCTTTAGCGCGTTGAGGCGCGTCAGGTTGTCTTTCATGAACAGGCCCAGCACGGCCAGGACGATCACGCTCAGGCCGGCCCCGAAATAGCCGCCGTAGACGGCGGCAAGGCCGAGCGGCAGCATTGCCCGTGGCTCGAAGCCGGCGCCGGCCTTTCCGGAGCGCCGCAGCAGCCAGGCCCGCAGCGGCTCCTGGACAGCCAGCAGCAACGATGCCAGCAGGATCAGGAACGGAACCAGTCCGCGGAATGCCCGTTCGCCGGTGTTCAACAGCAGGAGCCCGCCTAGCAGGCCGCCGATTGCGGCCGCCGGCAGAGCCATCCGCACGCGCCCCGCCTGGCCGCGCAGGTCGCTCGACTGTGCGAGCGTGGCGCCCAGGTAGCCCGGGCACAGCGACACCGTGTTGGTGGCATTGGCCGAGACAACTGGCATGCCGAGCGCGACGAGCACGGGAAAGGTGATGAGCGTACCTCCCCCGGCGAGAGCATTGACCGTTCCGGCGGCAACGGCGGCCAGACCGGCAAAAAGGAAATCAAAGCCGCTGAGCATGATTCGATTCTTATACTATGCGCCGTCTATTCAGGGCAAGCGCGAATGTTTGACCGACGGCTCAAGGGCGGAGCAACGCCGTCAGCCTGCGCTGCATGCCGTCACGGGCGGCTGGGGTGGGCGTGGCGCAGGCTGTGGGGGCGCTCCAGGCCATGCGCCAGCATGAGATTCTCGTCGGCGAGAATCTCGACAGCCGGGCCCCTGGCGACGATGCGCCCGTCGTCCATGACCAGAGCGTGCCGGCATACCTCCACGACCAGTTCAAGGTCGTGAGTGGCGATTATCTTGGTGTGCTCGAAAGACAGCAGGTGTCGAATCAAGCGGCGCCGGGCGCGCGGATCGAGATTGGATGACGGCTCGTCCATGACCAGAATGTCGGGCGACATGGCCAGGACAGAGGCGATGGCCACGGCCCGTTTTTCCCCCGCCGAAAGCCGGTATGGGGGGCGCTCGCGAAGGTGCGCCATACCCACGCGATCCAGGGCTGAGGCGATGCGGCTTTCAACCTGGTCCGCCGGAAGGCCGGCATTCAACGGGCCGAAGGCGACGTCTTCCGCCACCGTCGGCATGAACAGCTGATCATCGGGGTCTTGAAACACCATTCCGACCGCACGCCGCGCCAGGGCAGCCGTCTCCCGGGTCACGATGGTGTCGCCGATGCGGACTTCGCCGCGCGTCGCTGCAAGGTATCCGTTGAGATGAAGGAGAAGCGTCGACTTGCCCGCTCCGTTTCCGCCGATCAGCGCAACCGATCCGCCATGCTCGATCCGAAAGGACACGCCCTTCAACGCCTCTGTCCCGTCCGGGTAAGCGAACGAGAGATCGCGGACCTCGACGACATGATGGCTCACAGGACACCTCCAGTGAGCAGGCGTCCGAATCCGTCCGCCAGGTTCCACACGCGGGCCGATACGAAGAAAAGGATGCACGCCGCGACGAACAACGTGTCCGGCCACCCGAACGAGGATGGCCGCAGGATACGGACCTCGCCATCGAAACCCCGCGCAACCATGGCCCGGTATACGCGCTCGGCCCTGTCCATCGAGCGGATCAGGAGATGGCCGATCATCGAAGCATAGACGGACAGCCGCAGGGGACGCCCGGACGACCGCATTACCGCGCTTCGCTTCATCTTGGCGGCTTGATCCGAGACCACAAAGAGGTAGCGGTGGAGAAACAGCAATTGAACCACAAACACGCGTGGGACTCCGAGCCGCTCCAGCGCGGCGCCCAAACGGTTCATGCCCGTGCAGGCCACCAGCGCAAGCGCCGCTCCGACGGTGAGGAGAAAGCGGAACATGATCGAACCGAACGACAACCATCCGCCTGAAATCGCGACAGAACCGATGGCCGTGACCGGCTCCCGGTCCAGCAGGGGATTGAAGACGCCGATCAGCAAGGCGAACGGCGCGGCAATGAGTATCTTCCGCGCCAGGTAACGCATCGGGATGCGACCGAGCGAAACGAGCGCGACCGGGTACAGGATAAAGGGCGTGAGGGATGATATCGCATAACGCGGGAATGACATCACGACTCCGATAAAAACCAGGGTCGCCACCGCCTTGGCGCGCGCATCCAGACGATGCACGGGGGTGTCCAGCCTCCCCAGGTCATCCATCTCCCCGATGTCGAAGCTGTCGCTGACCTTCATCGCATCCTTTTCTCACTCCTGGCCGCAGCAGCGCGGCCCCGGACGCAAGCGCAGCAAGATGCCTATGATGCACGCCAGCGCCAGGGTCATCATCCCGCCGACGACTCCCGACACGGATGTTCCCGCGCTGACGGCAGGCCAGGCTTCGGCGGCTGGCGCTTCACCCTCCGCGCGTGTCGCTTCGCCTTCCGACGGTTTGAACCCGTAGTCGGGCAGAAGCGCCGTCTTCGCCTGTATGCCGGCCAGGCTCTTGTGAACGCCCGCCTCCGGGCTTGTTACCTCTTCTTTGCCTGTGACCTTGGCAATGGCCCACTCGAGGCCGTCAGGATGCGTTGAGGCAAACCAGCTCGCCACGCCGCCCACAACGAGGGTGGCAATCGCCAGCTTGACCAGGACGGGCCGGAAGCTGACGCCGCCGGTTCTCCCGGGCGCAGCAGCCAGCGCCTCGGGGCGCGCCTTGGCGACGAACGCGACAACGGCGGCCGTTGCCAATCCTTCCACAACTCCGATGGCCAGGTGGATCGGCAGCATCAAGAGCGCGAACGTGCCGAACGGCAGGTCGGAGATGCCGGATGCCCTGGTCTCCAATACCACGCTGAGCGCGCCCAGTTGCAGTCCCGCGACGGCCGCCACAATGGCGGCTGCCCAGGCGCGAGGGGCGCCCCGCCGTTCTCCAACCATGACCCGGTAGATGAGCGGATAGGCCACGAATGCCGGGAAGAAGCCGAGGTTGAAGATGTTGCAGCCCAATGCCAGCAGCCCGCCATCCGCAAAGAAAAAGGCCTGGACGGTCAGAACCGAGGCCATCACCAGGAATGCCGCGTATGGGCCGAGAAGAGCGGTCAGGATCAATCCCCCGCCGAGGTGTCCGCTCGATCCCGTGCCGGGAATCGAGAAGTTGATCATCTGAGAGGCAAAGATGAACGCTCCCAGTATGCCCATCATGGGGACAAGGTTGTCCCGAACGGACTTCTTTACCTTGTTGGCGCAATAGGCAATCAGTCCGCCGGACACAACCCACATCGTCCCGCCCACGGCGGGAGAAATCAACGCGTCTGCCATGTGCATATTCTGTCCTCCTACTTGCTCTCTTTGTTCACGAACCCGAATGTCCACGTCAAACCTGCCGTTGCCGTGAAGTCCGGCGCATCGCCGGATATCTTCGATCCTCCCGCGATGTCCAAAGCAAGGCTCTCAATGGGATTCAATCGAAAGCCCATGTTGTACTGAACAATGGTGTCGGCCCCACCGGACATCTCCTGCTCGGCAAACACCTCGCCGACCCACTGTACCGCGTCGAGAACCTGGTAGTCGGCGGCCATTCCGTAATGCAGGACGTCGTCGTCGGGGCCGCCGATCCAGGAGTAACCCAGGTTGAGGTGGACGCCCGCCTTCTCGCCGATAGATCGCGATCCCACCCACGTCAGATCGAAGTCGGTCTCGCCGCTCCCGAGACCCTTGTCTTCGTCCGCCGTCGGAAACTTGACGGACGGAACGATGGCGTGACGCGCTCCCAGCGGGCAGGACTCCAGAAACCGCCACTTTGCTCCCACCGTCAAATCGCCAATGCCGTGCTCGCGGCTGCATTGTTCGCCGGAGCCGTCCTCCACGAGTTCCGTCCGCTCCTCAAACTGGCCTCCGAAGCCGATGCCGATCTCGACGCCTCGAAATGCCCCGTATGTCAGGCCGAACGGAAAATCCCAGTGCTTGCAGTCCGAATCGCGCTCATAGGCGGCGCCCGCCTCGAACTCGAACTGACCCGCATCCGCCGGGTCAGCATCATCAATTGCCAATGGGCGGCCGGCATGAGCCGCGCCCGCCAAACAGATGACGCCCGCCACGACGCAACTTGTCCGCATCATCCTCTGCTCCTTTCCTGTTGTTATCCGCAGCCAGTATTACGAAACGCAAATACGTATTAATAGCGCCTGGCGGCCGGCCGCGCAACATAAAAGTTGCGGGGGAGTTTTAGATGCTGCTCAGGCAGACAGGATTCGGGAGTGAGCCTGGAAAGAGCAATCGAATATCCAAGGACGAGGGGATAGGATATAGGGGAGAGGGGATAGTGAACAGTGAATAGTGAACAGTGGGGATAGGAGAGAATGAGTTGGGAGAGAGAGAAATCTGAATGAGGAAATCAGGAACATCAGGAAAAGAGAGGAGATTAGAGCCGTTTCATTCCTGATTTC
>JAAZAB010000421.1 GCA_012514555.1 Lentisphaerota bacterium | reverse complement strand
GCTCCCGTAAACCGGACATCGAACTTGGAGAGGAATGCGTCCTTGCCGCCCGCCGGCGTCCGCGAAAAAGCCCCGACCGTGGTCGGGAAATTCGGCGACAGGGTCCAGCCGGAGACGTATATAACGTTGTCGCTCTTGTTGAACGACAGGGCATGGGCCGAGTCGTCGGCCGCGCCGCCGAGGAATGTCGAATACTTGATCGCCGTGAGGTCCCGCGCAAGGACGGTGAGAAACGCGTCCGCGGCGCCGCGGGCCATGGTGAAATAGCCGTTGCGCACAGGGAAGTTGCGCGAGTAGGTGCAGCCGGCGACGATAACGTCGTACGTGGTCGGATGTATGCACAGGGCATTGGCGAAATCGTTGCTGTACCCGCCCATGTATATCGCGCGCTCGAGCGTGGTCAAATCCTTGTCCATGCGCGCCACGAAAACGTCGTAATCGCCGCCGCCGAAAGTGCGCCCGAACGACACCGAATTGGTTACCGGGAAATCCAGGGAGGCGGTGTACCCCGCAATGAACACGCCAACGTCGAAGGCGCCGTTCTCGGAATATTCCACCGCGGTCGCCACGTCCTCCCCGGAGCCGCCGAGGTACGTCGAAGCCAGCAGCGGGTCTATCACGAGCGGCAGGGCCGGATCATAATCCGCCAGGTCAAACGTGAAAGATTGGCCCGAAACCGCGTAGCAGACCGCGACGTCCTCGCGGCCGGCCGCCGTTTCCTGGTAAGCCACCGGCGCGCTGAACCGCACGGGGCCCATTTCCGTCAGAACGCGCAGGCTCCCGTCGGCGGCAACCTCGATGCCCTCGGCGCCTTCCAGCTCCACGAGGATTTGGCCGGGATCGGCGCCGGGCGCCACGGTGAACACCTTTTCCACGCTGCTGCCGTGCGCGCGAAGACCAAGGCTTATCCCCGGATACACCTGGCCAAGCTCAACCTCCTCTATCATGGGCAGGTCCGCGCGCCACTGGCTCGAATCGCCCTTGAAATAGCCGACGCGGCCCGAAGCCTCGCGGCCCGCGCGCGGGCTTATCACAAGGGCGCCCGCAAAGCGCTCGCGCAACATCGTGCTGCCGGCCAGCTGCCGTATCCGCATTCCGCCTGGCGCGGCGCCCGGGTCCGCTTCCGCCGCCTCGTACTTCGGCAGCCAGTACAGCAGTTCGCCCGACTCCGTGACGTACACCGCGCCGCAAAATGTCCTGGCGACAAACCTGACGGAATCCCGGCCGAACTGCCCATGGTTTTCCACAAACGGAATCCGCGCGACTGACAATGCAGCGCTCGCCGGGGACTTTCCAGCGGGCGAACTTGCCGGAGCATTGTCCGAAAAAGCAAGGAACAGGCAACAGGCTGCCGCAACGGCAATTCCGCGCATCCCCGGCAACATCGGCGCCCTGCGGCTAAACAAGCTCATCTTCATCCGCTTGACCTTTTGTATTTCACGAAAGCGCGCATGGACACAAAACACACCCAGTGCCATAATAGTAGCTCAGGCAGCGGCTGGAATTCAAGACTATTTTGCCGAAAAAGCAATGTCCAAGGCGCGCGCGGCAGCCACTTCGTCCACCCTCCCGACTGGAGTCGTGACCGGGGCGGCATGAAGGCGCTCCGGATCAATCTCGATCGCCCTCACGACTTCGATCATGCCGTCCACAAAGGCGTCAAGCGTCTCGCGCGTTTCAGTTTCGGTCGGCTCAATCATGAGCGCCTCGGGCACGATCGCGGGAAAATACATGGTGGGCGGATGGAACCCCTTGTCAATCAACGCCTTGGAGATATCCAGCGCCCTTGCGCCTTTTGCCGCATGGCGCCGGGCGCTGATAACGCACTCGTGCATGCAGCGGCCGGGGGCGGCTGAGTCGAAGTAAGGCCTTAATTTTTCAAGAATGTAATTTGCGTTGAGCACGGCGCGGTTGCTCACATCCCTGAGGCCTTCCCGTCCGAGCATCAGCAGGTAGGCATACGTGCGCACCACGACCCCGAAGTTGCCGTAGAACGGCGCGACATAACCGATGGTGTCGGGCTGGTCATAGTCAAGGGAGTAAGTTCCGTCCCCGGTCTTGATCACGCGTGAGATCGGCAGAAAGGCCCTCAACTTTTCGACCACGCCGACCGGCCCGGCGCCGGGTCCCCCGCCCCCGTGCGGGGTTGCAAAGGTTTTGTGCAGGTTCAGGTGGCAAACGTCGAAGCCCATATCGGCCGGCTTGCAGCGGCCCAGAATCGCATTGAAGTTGGCGCCGTCGTAATACATGAGGCCGTCCACCGAATGGACAAGCTCGGAAATGGCTTTCACGTTAGGCTCGAACAGGCCGAGCGTGTTCGGGTTGGTCATCATCATGCCGGCCGTGTCGGGCTTGAGCGCGGCGCCCACGGCGGCCGGGTCCATCACCCCGTCCGCGTTCGACGGAATGGCAACGACCTCGAACCCGGCGAGCGCGGCGCTGGCCGGGTTGGTGCCGTGCGCGGAATCCGGTATCAGGATGTGCGTCTTGCGGCTGCCGCGCTTCCGGTGATAGGCGGCTATGATCATCGCGCCGGTCAATTCGCCGTGCGCTCCGGCCATGGGCTGGAGCGAGACTTCAGCCATGCCTGTCAGCTCCGAGAGCATTTTCCCGGTTTCATACAGGAGCCGCAGGGCGCCCTGGACCAGCATGCCGCCATGGCGGAGCTGCGGCCACAGCGGGTGAATATCCGCGAAGCCCGGCAGCCCGGCCGCGGCCTCACAGGCCTTCGGGTTGTACTTCATCGTGCACGACCCGAGCGGGTAGAAGTGGGTGTCCACGGAGTAGTTCATCCGCGACAGGTTGACGAAATGGCGGACGACCTCGATTTCCGGAACCTCGGGCAGCCCGGCCGGCTGCGCGCGGAGGAGCCTGGAATCGATGTAGTTCTTCAGCGGAACGGTCCGGCACGGCGCCCGCGCCGCCTGGCGCCCTGGCGCCGACTTCTCGTATATTAATTTCATTACTCTCCTAAGCGTCTTCGTTCAGGATATTGCCGCGGGTCTTGCATCGTCCTCGACATTCGTTGTAAGTGTCTGTCCCCATTATCCCCCTGTTACATCGCGCAAAACCGACTCAAGGGCCGCGGCGAACATGTCGATTTCCTCCCTGGTCCTCTTCTCCGTGAAGGCGACCAGCAGCGCGTTTTCCATGCCCGGGTAATAGCGCCCGAGCGGGAAGCCGGCGGCAAAGCCCTTGTCAATCATCGCGCTGACAACGTCGGCCGCGCTCCGCGGCAGGAGCAGCGCGAACTCGTTGAAGAAATAATTATTGAAAGCCGGGGCCACCCCGGGAATGGCGGCAAGGCGCTCCCACCCGTAGGCGGCGTTCCGGGCGCAGAGTTCCGCCACCTCCGGCAGGCCTTTTTTCCCAAGGAGCGAAAGGTAAATCAGCGCGCGCAGGGCGCAGAGCGCCTCGTTCGAACAGATGTTGGACGTGGCCTTTTCCCGGCGAATATGCTGCTCCCGCGCCTGGAGGGTCAGAGTGAAGGCGCGCCGGCCCTGGGCGTCCTGCGCGGCGCCCACGATGCGGCCCGGCATTTTGTGAACGTGCTTCTTTGCCGTGGCCATGTACCCGAGATAAGGGCCGCCCATTGAAAGCGGCAGCCCGAGGCTCTGGCCCTCCCCGGTAACGATGTCCGCGCCCATGTCCGCCGGGGTCTTGAGAATGGCCAGCGACAGGGGATACGCCGAAACGATTCCGAGCGCGCCCGCGGCGTGCGCGTCCGCGACGAGGTCGGAAACGTCGTCAATGCACCCGAAGAAGTTCGGGTTCTGGAAAATCACGGCCGCCACTGAGCCGTTCAAGGCAGAGCGAAACGCCTTGCGGTCGGCGAGCCCCCCGGACATGGGAACTGTCACGAACTCGAACTCGAGGTTCGCCGAGTATCCCTGGAGCATTGTCCGGTAGATCGGGTTCACGCACCCGTCAATCAGGACCCTGCGCCGGCGCGTGATTCGAAAGGCCATCATGATGGCCTCGAACAGGGCCGTGCCGCCGTCGTAGAGCGAGGCGTTCGCCGCCTCCATGCCTGTGAGGCGCACGATCGCCGTCTGGTACTCATAAATCGCCTGGAGCGTGCCCTGGGATATTTCCGGCTGGTACGGAGTGTATGCCGTGTAAAACTCGGAGCGGCCTGCCAGCGCGTCAATCGCCGCCGGAATGAAATGGTCGTAGAAGCCGCCGCCGCAGAAGTTGACAAGGCTCGTATTATTGGCCGATGCCAGGCCGCGGAGCCGCCGCGCCATTTCCATCTCGGACATGCCCCGCGGCAGGTTGAACCGGCCGGTCTGCAGCCCGGCCGGGACCCCCGCGAAAAGCTCGTCCATGCTTTGCAGGCCCAGGGCCTCCAGCATGGCGCGGTCGTCATCCGGGCTGTTCGCGCAAAAGCCGGAGCCGGAGCGCGAAACGCCGCCGGCTTCGGAAAACGGATTTTCCGGAGCATGTGATTTCAAGTTTCATTCTCCTTCCGGCGGCATGTGCCGGACTTGTGGAACGGCAGCCCGACAACCTTTGCGGGCAGAAGCCGGCCGCGCACGTCAATGCCCAGCCGGGCGCCGGGCGCCGCCGCGCTCGGGGCCACGTATGCCATGGCCACCGCGACGCCGAGGCTCGGCGCGAACAGCCCGCTTGTCACCTCGCCCACGGGAACCCCGTCCATCACGACCCGGTCCCCGTTCCGCGCGGACGCGCGGCCCTCCAGCCTGAGCCCGGCCAGCACGTTGAACCCGCCCCGCTCCAGCTCGGAGCGGACCGCGTCGCGGCCTGTAAAATCCTTGTCCATGTTCATGAAACGAGCGCCTCCGATGCCCGCCGGGGTCCGGCCCGGCCCGAGCTCGTGGCCGTACAGCGGGTATCCCATCTCAACGCGGAGCGTGTCGCGGGCGCCCAGCCCCGCCGGCCGCGCCCCGCCGCCGGCGAGCAGCCTGCGCCAGAAATCGGCGCAGGAATCGATCGGCGTGAAAAGCTCGTAGCCGAACTCGCCGGTATAGCCGGTCCGGCTGACCATGCAGGACGTGCCGAGCAGATCAACCTCCCGGAGATGGAAATACTTCATGTCCGGCATTGCCGCCCCGAACGCCCGATCCATGCTCTCGCGCGCCTTTGGGCCCTGCACGTCGAACTTTGCATAGCGCAATGACAGGTCCACCAGCACGCTCTCCGGCGACAGCCGCGAGCGCACCCACTCTTCGTTCGAGGGCGTTGTGCCGGCGTTGACTATCAGCCAGAAACAATCGGCCGAGCGGCGAAAGCAAATCTGGTCGTCGAGAACGCCGCCTTTCTCGTTCAGTATGTACCCGTAGGCGCCGCGGCCGGGCGCAAGCGCGGCAAGGGGCTGCGTGAGAATGCGCTCCAGGTCAGCCTGGGCGGCGCGGCCTCGTATTTCGAACTTGCCCATGTGGCAGGTGTCGAAAAGAGAACAGTGTTCCCGGGTGAACCGGTGCTCTTCAATTATGCCGCCGTACACCACGGGCATTTCCCAGCCGGAAAAATCAACGATCCTGGCGCCAAGCCGGACGTGCTCGTCATATAAAGGAGTTCTCATAAGGTTAAAAAAAGCAACAAGTTAACAATCCTCTGTTCGCCGGTTACGCCAGGGGCGCTGGCTTCTCCGGGTATTTTTCCGACAATTTCAGCACCGCGCGCAATGCGCCCACGCCCTCCGTGGCGCTAGGGTGCCTGAGGCAGGCCGCGGCGGCGCAGGCGCCAAGCTTCAGGCATTCGCCAGCGTCCCAGCCCTCGTGCAGCCCATAGAGCATCCCTGCGCAGAACGCATCCCCGGCGCCAACCGTTCCGGCTATGTAGCCCTTGGGCAAATCCAGGGCGCCGCGCGCCAGGCGCCGCCCGTCCCGGAACCGGACGCACGCGCCCTCGGGCATGTGCACGCACACCATCTCCATGTCCCCGAACTCATGCAGGGCGTCAATCGAGCGCTCCAGCGCCCGGACGTCAAGGCGGCCGCTGGATTTTCTGACCTTTATGCCCGTGGTCCGGCCGGCCTCTATCTCGTTCAGAATAAGGTAGTCGGTGTGGCGCAACGCCGAGGGCACTATCCGGCAAAACCTGTCGCTCTCCTCGCTGACAACGTCCACGCTCGTCTTGATCCCGGCGGCGCGAACTCTTTCCAGAAGCCGCGCCGCGACCGTGCCGAATTTCCGGTCCGGCCCGTCCATCCGGTCCAGCAGGAGCAGATAGCCGAGATGAAAGATGCGGCATTTCAGCCGGACCACGGGCACATGTTCCGGCCCGAACAGGGCGTTTGCCCCGCGGCAGTGGTAAAATGTCCGCTCGCCGGTGCCGGCGTCGGTCATGACATCGGTATAGGAAGTCGCGGCCTTGTCCGTTCTGAGCACGGCCCGGGAATCAATCCGCAAGTCACGGCAAATCTTCCTGACATAATCCCCGGCAATATCCTTTCCGATCATTCCGACGCCCACGAGGGGGAACCCGGCGCCCAGGCGGGCAAGGTCAGCCAGGACGTTGAACGATGAGCCGCCGGTTCCGGGCGCCTCCGAAATGATGTTTCCGAGCATGCCCGTGCGCGGGAGCCGGTCAATGAGCTTGACCCGGTCCACAATCCAGTTCCCGGCGCACGCTATGCCGCTTCGCACCTGTGTTCTTTCGCCCACGTTCCCGCCCTCTAAAAAAGGTTATTGATACATCATTCGAACAGAAAAGTCAAGAAGAGGGGGGAGGAGTGAGAGGGGAGAAGTTTTGGGTTTTGAGTTGGAAGAGGGGGAAAATCGCTATCGCTATCGACATCGGGATCGGGGGCTGTTCGAGGACGAGGAGAGGGGCTTGAGTCCCTTGCGTCCCTGGAGTCCCTAAGGACAGGCAACCCATTGCCTGCAGCCGCGCATAAGGGCGGCAGGGGCAGAGTCGCCATGCGCCTGCCGGCGCGGCCGGGCCCTATGGCAGTTGGCCGAGCACGTCTTCTATCGAGGATATGACTGGCGCTCCGCAGGCGGCGAGGCGCTGCCGGGAATTGTGGCCGCAGGGCATCAGGAGGCAGGCCGCGCCCATGGCGCGCGCCACGTCAAAATCGTGGACCGTATCGCCCACGATCAGGACGCGATCCATTGGGCAGCCCATGCTTCGGGCAAGCTGGCGGCCCTTTTCGACCTTGCCGGAGGCGTAGTCGTCAACGTGCCCGAACACGCCGCTGAAATTCTCCGAGAGCCCGAGCCGGGCTATTGACTCCACCAGGCGCTCGTGGCGGCAGGCGGAAAGCACTGATTGCCCGATGCCCGAGCGCCGGATTTCCGAGAGAACCGAGGCGGCGCCCGACCGCAGCCGGCACTCGCCCTTGCGCCTCTCGTAGGCTTCGACGAATTCGAGGCCAACCTGCCCGAAGGCTTCGCGCTCGAAATCGAAGCCGAGCCGCCGGTAGAAATCCAGCACGGGAAAATCGAAGCTCTCCTCGTATTTCGCCGGCGTCAGCCCCGGAAGAGCGCGCCGGCATAGCATGCCGTTCATGACGTCCACGCAGAGCCAGGCGTCGTCCAGCAGGGTCCCGTTCCAGTCCCAGATGACATGATCGAAGCCGCGCATGATTGCCTGATCGGAGCCTGTTCGAACAGGCTCCAGTCACACTCCGATGTGATCGAACAGTATCTTCACGCCGATGCCTACAAGTATCAGCCCGCCAAGCAGTTCCGCCTTGCGCTCGAAAATATGCCCGAACCGGCGGCCCACGTAAACTCCGGCATAGCACAGGCAGAATGTTACCAGGCCGATGACAAGCGACGGCGCCACGATCGGCTGATCGAGAACGCACAGGCTCAGGCCCACGGCCAGGGCGTCCAGGCTCGTGGCAATGGCCAGCACCAGCAGGATGCGGGAATCGGCGGGATTCCTGTCGGAAACCTTTTCCGTATCGCCGCGCCAGGCTTCGATCATCATCTTCACACCGATGATGACCAACAGCCCGAACGCCACCCAGTGGTCCAGCGCGGCGATAAAGCCTGCCAGGGTGCTTCCGGCCAGCCAGCCGAGCATTGGCATGATCGCCTGGGCCGCGCCGAAAAAGAGCCCTATCTTGAGCGCGTGCCATGAGCGAAACGGGCGGAGCGCAAAACCGCTCGCAATGGAAACCGCCATGGCATCCATGGCCAGGGCGACTGCCAGCATCAGAAGCTCAAGCCAGCTCACTTTGCCGGCTGCTCCTTCTTTTCCTTGTCCGCGGGCAGGGCAACCCGGATGTGGAGCTCCCGGAGCTGCTTCAGGGTGACCTCGGAAGGCGCGCCCATCATCAGGTCCTGGGCCCGCTGGTTCATGGGGAAGGCGATCACCTCGCGAATGTTCTTTTCGTCGGCCAGGAGCATGATTATCCGGTCAATGCCGGGCGCGATGCCGGCGTGCGGGGGAGCCCCGTAGCGGAACGCGTTTATCATTCCGGAAAACCTTTCGTCCACGTCCTGCTTCGAGTATCCGGCCATTTCAAACGCCCTGTACATTATCTCCGGACTGTGGTTCCTGACCGCCCCGCTCGAGAGTTCCGTGCCGTTGCACACGATGTCGTACTGCCAGGCGAGAATGTCGAGCGGAGGCTGCTCCTGCAGGGCCTTGAGCCCGCCCTGCGGCATTGAAAACGGGTTGTGCGAGAAGACGGTTTGTCCTGATTCCTCGTCGCGCTCGAACATGGGGAAATCCACTATCCAGCAGAAGCGGAAGACATTTGGGTCCGCCAGTTCCAGTTCCGCGCCGAGCCTGGCCCGAATTTCGCCGGAAATCCTGTTGACCGCCGGCCTGCGGTCGCAAACAAAGAACACCACACCGCCCTCCCCGATCTCGCAGGCTGAGGCAATGGCGGATGTCTGGGCTCCGGTCAGGAACTTGGCTATCGGGCCCTTTATCGCGCCGCCCTCCCAGACCAGGTATGCCAGGCCTTTGGAACCTATGGACTTGGCGTGCTCGACGAGCTTGTCGAAGAAGCTTCTTGGCCGGTCCGCAATGTTGGGAACCGGAATGGCCCGGACCTCGGCGCCCTTTTCGATGGCGGTCCTGAACGCGTTGAACCCGGACTCCCGGAATACGGAAGTGACGTCGCGCATGACGATCGGGTTGCGCAGGTCCGGCTTGTCCGTGCCGTACTTCAGCATTGCCTCGGCGAAAGGGATGCGGGGGAACGGGGGCTTGTTGAAGGGCTTTGCGGAAAACTCCGAAAACACGCATGCGACCAGCTCTTCGACGACCGCGAACACGTCGTCCTGTGTTGCGAACGACATTTCCATGTCCATCTGGTAAAACTCGCCGGGCGAGCGGTCGGCGCGGGAGTCCTCGTCCCGGAAGCAGGGCGCGATCTGGAAGTAGCGGTCGAAGCCGGAAACCATCAGGAGCTGCTTGAACTGCTGGGGCGCCTGCGGCAGGGCATAGAAACAGCCGGGATGCAGGCGGCTGGGCACGAGGTAGTCGCGCGCGCCCTCGGGCGAGCTGCTGGTCAGGATCGGGGTCTGGAATTCGTTGAAGCCCAGGGCTCGCATTTTTTCGCGAATCCGGGCGATGACCCGGGACCGGAGCATAATGTTCCGGTGCAGGCGGTCGCGGCGCAAGTCCAGGAAGCGGTAGCGCAGGCGCAGTTCCTCCGGGCACTCCTCCTCCTGGGCGACGGAGAACGGCAACGGCTCGCTCTGCGACTGGAACTCCACCGAGTCGGCGACGAGCTCGACATCGCCGGTCGGCAGGCCGGGATTGACCGTCTCGGGGGCCCGGGCCACGACCCGGCCGGTGACGGTCATGACGCTTTCGAGGCGCGCATGCCGGCAGTCATCCATAAAGCTCCTGTCGGGCTTGATGACAACCTGGGATACGCCGTAGTGATCGCGCAAATCAATGAACAGAAGCTGGCCGTGATCGCGCTTGTGGAAAGCCCAGCCTGACAGCCGGACCTCGAGGCCGACGTGAGACGAGCGCAATTCGCCGCAGGTGTGGGTGCGAAACGGGTGCATGGCGGGCAATCCTTCCGGTTGATGCGTTTCAGGCCTGGCCCTGCGCCGCCGCGTCCGGCGGCGGGGACGGCTCATGCTCGAACACGCCAAAGGCCCTGAACTTGGCATAGCGCCGCTCCAGCAGGAGATCCGGCGGCACAAGCTTGAGCTCGCGCAGGCTCCCGAGCAGGCGCTGCTTGAGCGTGGCGGCCATGGCCTTCAGGTCAGTGTGCGCGCCTCCGAGCGGCTCGGGCACGATCTCGTCGACAAGGCCCGCCTTGAGCAGATCGGTTGCGGTCAATTTCAGGGCTTCGGCGGCCTTGTTGGCGAACGCCCGGTCCTTCCACAGGATCGCGGCGCAGCCTTCGGGGGATATGACCGAATAGTAGGCATGTTCGAGGATCAGGATGCGGTCCCCGACGCCGATCCCTAGCGCGCCGCCGCTGCCGCCCTCGCCGATGACGGTCACCACGACCGGCACGGGCAGGAGGCTCATGTCGCGCAGGTTCACCGCGATGGCTTCGGCAATGTGTCGCTCCTCGCCGCCCACTCCGGGATAGGCGCCGGCGGTGTCTATGAAGGTCAGCACGGGCAGCCGGAACTTTGCCGCCGTCCGCATAAGGCGCATGGCCTTCCTGTAGCCCTCGGGATAGGCCATGCCGAAATTCCGCTCCACGTTGCTCCTGACGTCGCGGCCCTTCTGCGTGCCGATGACCATGACCCGCTCGGTGTCCAGCGTAGCGAAGCCGCCGACAATGGCCCTGTCGTCCATGAAAGCGCGGTCGCCGTGCAGCTCGACGAAGTCCGTGAAGCATTCCGAGATGTAGTCGAGAGTGTAAGGCCTGCCGGTATGGCGGGCGATCTGAACCTTGTCCCACGCGGTCAGGCGGGTGTAGATGTTCCGCCGGGTTTCCGCGATCTTCTTCTCAAGCTCGGAAAGCTCGAGCGAAACGTCTATGTTCTGCGACTCGCTGAACGCCCGCAGGTCCTGGAGCCTTCGCTCCAATTCCTGGATGGGCTTTTCAAACGGCAAGGTGTATGGGGGCATATGGCTTTGCTGACCGCTCGATGTTGCGCCTCGGGGCGCGGAAACGTTCCGCGCTCCCGGCTATTCAGTGATCGTCACCCGCGTTCCGGCCGGCACGAGGATGAAAAGCTCCTCAACGTCAGCGTTGTGCATCCTGATGCATCCGGCGCTGGCCTGTTTGCCGATGGTGTCGTCCTCCCAGGTCCCGTGAATGCCGTAGCCCGCCGCATGCTCCGTGCCCTCGACGGCCGCGATCGACATCCATCGCGTTCCAAGAACATTTTCCTTGTCCCCGAATGGGATGACCTTGCCGTCCGGCCGCCACCATGGGGGATCCACGATCTTGTCAACGATGACAAACGTCCCGGCCGGGGTCTTCCCGAACTGCCCGGTGCCGACCCGGTACCGCTTGATGAACTTGCCGTCCGCCGAGAGGACCAGGTCGTTGCCGGCCTTGCTCACGGCAATGGCGAACACGCCCTTGAAGACACGCAGCCTGTCGCCCGGCCGGATGACATCGCTTTTCAGGAGGTTGCCTTTGGCGATAAGGTCCACGGTGGTCTTGAATTTCCTGGCTATGCGGTCAAGCGAGTCGCCGGCCTGGACCGCGTATTCCTCCTTTTCCGGCATTGGCGCGGGCGAGAAGAGAAGCTCCATGTTGATGAGGCCCAGGAGCGACTCGGCCTCGGAGCGGACGACGGCGTCCCCGCTCTGCGCCAGCGCCTCGTAGCACTTTGACCGTGCCTCGGCCAGGCTGCCGTCCGAGCGCAAAGCCCGGCATTGCCCGATGAGCTGGCGGCCGGGATCGTCCGGGTCCAACGCCGTAAGTTCCGGCGCCGCGTTCGTGGCCGCGCCCTCCGATGCGGGCGCCTGCCCGCGCCGACCCCGAAAAACCTTCCACCCGTACACCGCGCCGGCCGCGATCACGGCGACGAGCAGGACTCCGATCAGGATGTTCCAGCCCCTGTCCCGAGAAGAACTGTCCGTCGAATTGCCGTCAAGAATCATGCTGCGCCTTTCCTTCAATTGCCGGGTGTTACTACTCAGTCAGACAGGATTCAGGAGTCACAGTTCATAATGGCCTGCGGCCATGTCCCCGACGGGCATCCGCATTCTGACTCCAGAATTACGGCTTCTTGCTGCTTGAATAGCAACTGCCGGGCAATCCTAGACGGGGCGCGGGCCATTGGCAAGCCTATTCGGTCCCGGAATGAACAGGCCCGCCGGGGCTGTTTCGCCAGCCCTCGATCAACCCTCCGCCAAGGAGGATTTCCAGGTCTCGTTTGATTTCGGGCCCCGTGACGCGGCGGCCGGCCGCAGCCAGGTCCCCGTACTTGGAGGCCAGCACGTCAGCCAGAATGGCGCGGGAATGCGCCCACTTGTATATGAGCTGGTCCAGAACCCGCGCGTCCGAGTGCTGCGGAACAAAGGTGAGCCCGAGCAACTCGAGGCGCATTGCGGTTATTTCCCGGATCAGGCTGGGATTGTTCAGGAACCACCAGCAGCCGAAAACGACGATGTTCTTGAATTTCCGGGCTGCCACGCACAGCTCGTGCGCGTTTTCGCGGGACAGCATGGTGACCAGGAATTTTATGCCGCCGAAATCCCGGGCAAGGGCTTCCACGGTTTCGATCGGCGCGCGGCCCACGGAATCGCCGGCAAGGCCCATCTCGGGATTGGCCAGTTTCCTGACGCCGATCATCATTGCTGCCGGAATGCCGCGCTCGAGCGCCACGGGAAGCGCCGCGCCCTGGATCAGCCGGGTGAGGCTCGAATCAGGATCGGGATAGCGGAAATCCGGGGGCAGGCTGACTGCCATGTAGCGGGCATCGAGGCGGTCGCACCACTCGTTGAAGTAGCGCCTGATTTCAGAAAGAGTCCCGCGGGACAGCGCGCGCTCGACGCGGTACCCTTTGCCGCGGAGCGCCCTGACGCCCGCAGGCCAGTTCATTATGGCGCTGTCAAGGCGCAGGACGCCGGGAAAGCGCGGGTCCCGCCTGAACCCGCGCTCCCATGCGGGCGCTTCCTGCGGGTCCAGGGGGTCGTTCGTCATGTAGGCCCGCCGCACCCCGGCAAGGTCGAACACGCGGTCAACGTAATCCCGGGCGTTGAGCCTGGAAAAAAAGGCCCGGTAGCGGCTCAAGTCTTTCTCGTCCGGATCGAGCCCCAGGGCGGAGAGCACCGTCGTCACGCCGCGGCAGGCTTCCGAAACGGGCGAGCGCAGGCGGAAAAGCTCCTTCCACACCAGGTCCGCAAGCGCCGTTTTGGGCATGGCCCGGACGTCCGCGTACCCAAGGTCCGGCCTGGCGCGGAACAGCTCGGCCGCCAGGTAGTGATAAGTCAGGAGCTCGTCTATGCCCCAAAGCAGAAGGGGCCCGAGCGCCGGGTCGAACAGGTGCGTGTGCACGTCGGTGACCGGCGTCCGGCTCACCAGCCGCCGGACAAGCGCGCGATAACCCGCGGGCGTCGTATGCATTGCGTTCATCCTCCTTGGATTGCGGACATGCGCCCCTTTCGCGGCAATGCGGGCCGCGCTAGCCGAGGACCTCGTCGAAGGCTTCCTCAAGCACGGCAAGGCCCTCCTTCAGAGCGCTTTTGGCGATCGTGAGCGGGGGCGCGATCTTTATGCAGTGGCCGCTGAAGCCGACGGGCGCGAACATGAGCAGGCCCTTGTGGAAACAAGCCAGGTTTATGCGCTGCGCGGTCGCCGGGTCAGGCTCCTTTGTGCCGGGCTTGATTACCTGCAGGCCGGCGACGAGGCCCTTGCCGCGCAGGCAGCCAAGCGCCCCCGGATACCGCGCCTGAATGCGCGCGAGCTCCGGCATCATCATTTCCCCGAGTTTCGCGGAGCGCTCGACCAGCTTCTCCCGGCGAATCAGCCTGATGTTCGCAATGGCGGCCGCCACGGGCAGCGGCGACGCCGAATGCGTGGAGGTCATGGACCCGGGCGGGTACATGTCCATGATCTCTTTTCTGCCGATCACGGCGGAAATCGGCAGGGACGAGGAAATGCCCTTGCCGCAGGCGATCAGGTCCGGCTTGATCCCGTAATGCTGGAAGCAGAACCACTTGCCCGTGCGGCCGAACCCGGCCTGGACCTCGTCCATGACGAGCACGATGTCATGCTTCCGGCAGAAGGCCTCGAGCTTTTTGGCGTAATCCGCCGGCAGGAAATCGGGCCCGCCGCCCTGGTATGATTCGCTCATCACGCCCGCGATTTTCCCCGGCTCAATCCCCTGCGAGCGCAGCGTTTCGAGGAAGAGATCGAACGAAGTGTTCTCGTTGAAATAGCCGTCCGGGAACGGGACCTGGACGAAGGTCTTGTCGGCTTCGCCGATCCATTTCTTCAGCCTGGGTATGCCGCCGGCGAGTTGGGACCCCATGGTCCGGCCATGGAAGGCGTTGCCGAAGGTCACGAAAAAGCGTTTTTCCGGGCCGTATTTTTCGAGAGCGTAAGTCTTGGCGAGCTTGACGCAGTTCTCCGTGGCCTCGCTTCCCGTGGTCAGCAGGAACGAGCTGTAGTTTTTCGGCTCCGGCGCAAGGCCCTGCAGCAGCACGGTCAGCTCCGCGCGCCGCTCGTGAACGAAGACGTAGCTGGCCATCAGGCCCTGGTCCATGACTTTCCTGACGGCCGCGCGGATTTCCCTGCGATTGTGGCCCGCGTTCGCGATCAGCACGCCCGAGGACCAGTCTATCCACTGGTTGCCCCACCTGTCGCGCACGACGAAGTTGTCCGCCTCGTGCCAGACTATCGGCGGCTGCCCCATCATGGACCGGGGCTCGCTCTTCTTCAGGGCCTCGAAAATCGGGAGCGACTGGGGAACAGGAAGCCTGGTTCGAATCGCGCGGTACCTGGTCTTGATCAGCGGCACTTCAACCGGCTTCAAGCTGTATTCGGCCATGGCATTTCTCCTCTCGAAAATACTATG